>DAHVFL010000310.1 GCA_027316975.1 Chloroflexota bacterium
CGCAGGCGCGAGGCCAGCATGTACAGCGCCTCGTCCCAGGTGGCGGGCTGGAGTTGTCCCTTCTGGCGAATCAGCGGGGTACGGAGTCGTTGCGGGCTGTTGACGAACTCAAAGCCCCAGCGTCCCCGGTCGCACAGCCAGCCATCATCGATGGCATCGTTGGCGCGGGACGCCAGGCGCATGATCTTATCAACGCGCACATCGACGCGCGCGTTGCAACCAACGCTGCAATTGTTGCACACGCTGGGAATGCGTTTTAGTTCCCAGGGGCGCGACTTAAAACGATAGGCGCTGGCCGTCAACGCGCCTACCGGGCACATTTCAACGGTATTACCGGAGAAGATCGAGTCAAACGCCGAGTCGGGCGCGGTGCCAACCTCCATCTTGTAGCCCCGCGAGATCATCACCAGCCCGTTATCCATCGAGATTTCCGAACTGAAGCGCGTGCAGCGCTGGCACAGGATGCAGCGCTCGCGATCAAGCATCACGCGGTCGCTGACCGGTACAGGCTTGGTATAGTGACGCTTGTACAGGTCGAAGCGCGTACCGCCCGGCCCATGTCGTAACGTGAAGTCCTGCAAATCGCACTCGCCGCCTTTGTCGCAGATGGGACAATCAAGCGGGTGATTGATGAGCAGAAATTCAAGCGTGCCCTTACGCGCCTTGAGAACTTTGTCTGTTTGAGTATGCACGATCATGCCTTCGCTGACGGGCGTGGTACAGGCCGTCTGCGGCGGTTTGGGCATCTTCTCGATTTCGACAAAACACATGCGGCACGCGCCCAGCGGTGGCATTTTGGGGTGATAGCAATAAATAGGTATCTCGATCCCTATCTGTCGCGCCGCCGCCCAGACCAGCGTTCCCGGCGCTACGGCCACCGGAATATCATCAATGGTCAGGTGAACTAATTCGTTTTTTTTCTCTTCTTCTGGCATTGTTTTTTACTTTAAACCCTCACGTTTGAATGGGCAACGTTCCTCGCGCACGTGGGCCTCATATTCGTCGCGGAACAGCTTGATGCTGCTGACAATCGGGCTGGTGGCAGCATCGCCAAGCGGGCAGAACGATTTGCCGCTGATGTTATCGCAGATGTCAAGCAAAAGATCGATGTCTTTCTGGCTGCCGTGTCCATGTTCGAGACGGTGCAGGATTTCGGTGAGCCAGTAGGTTCCTTCGCGACAGGGCGTGCATTTGCCGCACGATTCGTCGCGGTAGAACTCACTCATGCGCAGCACCGCGTCAACAATACAGGTATCTTCGTGCATGATAACGACTCCGCCAGAGCCTGCCATCGAACCGGCGGCGGCGATGGCCTCGAAGTCGAGCGGCGTGTCCAGCTTATCAGGTCCCAGCATGGGCGTTGAAGAGCCGCCCGGAATGATAGCCTTTATCTGTTTATCATCCAGGATACCGCCGCCGTATTGCTCATCATAGATAAGCGTGCGCAGGCTGGTGCCAAGCGGCAATTCGTAGTTGCCCGGCTTCTTGACGTGTCCGCTCAGGCAAAAGACGCGCGTGCCTTTGCTCTTCTCGGTGCCAAAGGTGGCGTACCAGTCGGCCCCGTTCCTGATAATGGCGGGAATGGTTGAAAGCGTCTCGCAGTTGTTGATGACCGTTGGCCCGCCGTACACGCCGACCGCCGCCGGGAACGGTGGTTTCAAGCGTGGGTAGCCGCGCCGGCCTTCGAGCGACTCCATCAACGCGCTCTCCTCGCCGCAGATATACGCGCCCGCGCCGCGATGCATAATCACATCGAGCGAGTAATCGCTGCCCAGGATATTTTTGCCGGTATAGCCAGCCGCGTATGCCTCATCGATTGCGCGAGCCACCTGTCGCCCTGCCATTGCCAGTTCGCCCCGCACATAAATAAAAGCCGTCGTCACACGGCAGGCATAACTGGTAATAATCACCCCTTCGATAAGTTGATGGGGGTTTTTCTCCATCAACATACGGTCTTTGAAGGTGCCAGGCTCGCTTTCATCGGCATTGCAACACAGGTAGCGCGGCTTATCGTTTTTGGCGAGAAAACTCCATTTCAAGCCAGTAGGAAAACCAGCGCCGCCACGCCCGCGCAACCCCGACTTCTTCATCAACTCGACCAGATCATCGGGCTGGTACTCCTTCAACACCTTCTCAAGCGCCTGGTACCCACCATGCTCGCGATACCCATCAAGCGTATCCAGCCCAGGGGCATCGATATCTTTTGTGACAATCAGTTCTGGCATATGTATATAATTCCTTAAGGTATATCATACCAGCGACCAGGGCCAGGGCAAGCCCCAGAGGCGTTCACTTCCTGGCAGGCCATGTTCCGCTTCACCTTGTCATCCTGAGCGCAGCGAAGTATCTCTCGCCGGGCCAGGCGCAGATCCTTCGCTGCGCTCAGGATGACAGGCTAACTTGCCCTGGACGTTAAATAAATGCCTATAGGCCAGACCCCGCCCGTATCCTATCCTGCTACGAACCAGTTGGCGAAGCCGTATAGGGTAGAGGCGAGGCTTGTCCTCGCCCTGGCTCCTGCCCCCGCAATTCCCTCTCCCATTCATCGATCAGCGCGTCTGACATTTCAAGCGTCACATTTTCGACAAACTCATCATTGACTTGCAGCACTGGCGCGGTGCCACACGAAGCGAGACATTCCGCCGTCATCAGGGTAAAATTGCCATCCGCCGTCGTCTCGCCTCGTTTAATCCCCAGGCGCTCTTCAAGGCGAGTGACAAGGGCGTCACAGTTGCGCAAATAGCAGGAAATGCTGGTGCAGACCTTGATAACTTTCTTCCCCGGCTGCTGCTGGTAATACATAGTATAGAAGGTGGCAACGCTCTCCACGTCATCTACCGTCAATCCGATGGCCTCCGCTACCGCCCGCAAACCATCATGCGTGATGTATCCCTCTTCTTGCTGCGCAATATAAAGCGATGGCATGACCGCCGAGCGCGCTACGGGGTAGCGCGCCGCCAGATCACGCATACGCTGTTTAGCCTGTTCTGAAATCATCGGTCTACTTCTCCAAGCACGATATCAATACTGCCAATCGCCGCGACTACGTCTGAAAGGAAGCGACCCTCGATCATCAGTGGAAGAGCCTGTAGATTGGCGAATGACGGGCCGCGCACATGCATACGATAGGGCTTTGCCGTGCCGTCGCTCACAATATAGAAGCCAAGCTCGCCTTTAGGCGACTCGGTGCGCACATACACCTCGCCCGGCGGTGGGCGATAGCCTTCGGTATACAGCTTGAAATGGTGGATCAGGGCTTCCATGCTGCCCGTTATCTGCCACTTGGGAGGCGGCGCGATCTTCGGATTACTGACGCGATACGCACCCGCTGGCAAACCATCGATGGCCTGGTTGACGATGCGCAGGCTCTGCTCCATCTCCAACATTCGCACCAGGTACCGGTCATATACATCACCGTTTGTCCCAACCGGAATATCGAAATCGAACTGTTCGTAGCCACTATAAGGAAAGGCTTTGCGAATATCCCATACGACGTTGCTTCCACGCAGCACGGGACCACTTGCGCCATAAGCAATGGCGTCCTGCTTGCTCAACAGGCCGATGCCCCTGGTGCGTTCAAGCCACAATTGATTATTGGTGAGCAGGTCATGGTATTCGCGCAGGCGAGCCGGGAAGGTATTGGTGAACTCTCGCACTTTCTTCTCGAAAGCGGGGGTAAGTTCGGCCTGCAAACCGCCGGGGCAGACGTAGCTGGTCATCATGCGCACGCCGGATATCTCTTCAAAGACATCCAGGATCATCTCGCGCTCGCGGAAACAGTACAGGAAGACGCTCATCGCGCCAAGGTCAATGGCATGCGTGCCGAGCCAGACGAGGTGACTGGCGATGCGCTGCAATTCCGCCAGCAGGACGCGCGTATACTTGATCTTATTGTTGATCTCATCTTCAATGCCCAGCAGTTTTTCTACTGCCAGCGAGTAGCCCAGGTTGTTGCACAAAGGAGCCAGGTAATCCATGCGGTCGGTCAGCACCAGGGCCTGGTGATAGGTCTTGGCCTCGGCGGTCTTCTCGATGCCGGTATGCAGGAAACCGATATCGGGTACAGCCTTCAACACGGTCTCCCCTTCGATAGTCAGGATCAGGCGCAATACGCCATGCGTACTGGGATGTTGCGGCCCCATATTGATGGTCATGGTATCCATACGCTGCCCATCCGCGCCGGCCGTGCTATCCTCTATCGTATAGTGCGTCTCTATTTCTTGTTTCTGCATATGTCCTCATTAGTATTGCCAGAGCATTGTTGCCAGGGCAGCGACAAGCCTCATAGGTTCATCCTGCCCGCCACTGTCATCCTGCCCCCAACTGTCATCCTGCCCCCAACTGTCATCCTGAGCGAAGCGAAGGATCTCTCGCCAGGCGCAGATCCTTCGCTTCGCTCAGGATGACAGCCGTGTTCAAGTTAACGCCTATGAGGCCGAAGCCGCACCTCCCACCTTATACAGGTTAGTATCCCACATTATATCGTACAGGGCGGGGCTTGCCCCCGCCCTGGCTCCCCCTATCGTACAGGGTACGGGCGGGGCTTGCCCCCGCCCTGGCTTAATATGGGCTTGCCCCCGTCCTGGTTCCCCCTTCTTGCCCCCGCCCTGATCCCCCTGATCCCCTACCCCTCTCCTACTTCTCGGTTCCAGGTTCCTGATTCTGGCTAATTTTGCTGCGGCTCTCGTTTAGTTCGCGACTGAAAGGTGTGCGCATGGTCTGACTACCAACACCGGGATCAATGTCGTAGGGTACCTGACCACCCCAGTGCGGTTCGGGCAGATCAAAACCGGTAAGGGGATAATCTTTGCGCAGGGGATGCGTTGTCCAGTCCGCCGGCATCAGGATACGCTGCAAATTAGGATGATTGGTAAAGGTGATGCCAAAAAGATCATAGACTTCGCGCTCATACCAGTTAGCGGCAGGCCACACACTCGTCACGCTCGGCACGGCGGGATGCTCTTCACGCCTTGCACCTACGCGCACTTTGAGACGTAGCTCGCATTGATTGGGTAGAGAGAGCAGGTGGTACACCACGTCATAGCGCGGTTCTCGTTCCAGCCAGTCTACGGCAGTAATGCTCGATAGAAACGTATAACGTAGCGTCTTATGAAGATACGCGCACACGGTGAGCAGGTACCCCGTTTGCAGTACAAGAGTCTGCTCGCCGCGAAAATCGCCCGTCTCAAGCGCCGCCTGTGGAAATTTCTCGCGCACCATCGTCACCGTCGATGTCGCTGTAATCGCCATTCTATAACCCCTCTCCAATCGGGCCTACCAATTTCATACCACTTGCCTTCAAGGGATCGGGTGGGTTGGGAATGCCTTCGCGGATTTTGCGCTGGAGTTCGTTAAAGCCAAACAGCAGCATTTCCGGTGTAGGTGGACAACCGGGGATAAACACATCGACAGGCACGATTTTATCGACTCCCTGCACAATGGCGTAGTTGTTGAAGACACCGCCGCACGACGCGCAGGCACCCATCGAAATGACCCATTTGGGTTCGGGCATCTGGTCGTAAATCTGCCGCAGCACAGGAGCCATTTTGATGGAGCAACGTCCGGCGACGATCATCAAGTCCGCCTGGCGCGGCGATGCGCGAAACACTTCCGCGCCAAATCGCGAGATGTCGAAGCGATCAGCGCTGGTGGACATCATCTCGATAGCGCAGCAGGCCAGGCCAAACGAGACCGGCCACAACGATGCGCTGCGCCCCCAGTCGATCAATTTGCTCACCTGCGTCGTGAGAATACCGGCTTCCCCATTCTTCACGTGCAGCTGGCGGCTCACACGCGGCGTCTGGTTGTTGGAGACGGTCTGCACCGGCTCCCAGGGGTTTTTTACTCCCATGTGAAGGCCCCCTTTCGCCAGACATAGACATAGCCCACCAT
>DAHVFL010000311.1 GCA_027316975.1 Chloroflexota bacterium
CCACCGCCTACTATGCCAGCGCGCATGATAGCACCAATGAGGCCGATGCGCGACGCAGCCTTGCCGATGTGCAGCGACTCACAGGACGTTTTAACGAAGCCAGCGCCGAATACCAGCACGCCCTGGAGGTGTACCGCGCCAGCAGGGATAATTTCGGCATAGTGGACGCGCTGCTCGGCCTCGGACGCATCTATCTCGACCAACTGCTCCTCGATGAAGCTGCCGAATACTACGCAGAAGCGCTACAAATGACGCGCTCTATCGAATACGAACTGGGCGAGGCAGACGCTGATTTAGGATTGGCCGAACTGTCCCTGTTGCGCAACCGCGCTGACCAGGCATTAAACAGCGCGCAGGCGGCGCAACAAAAGTACACCGCCATGCATAATGCCCTGGGTACAGCTCATGCAAACCAGCTCCTGGGCGAAATCAACCTGCGCCGGGGTCAACTCTCGTATGCCAGCAGCATGTTGGAACGCTCCCTGCGTACCTACAAAGCCATCGCCTACCGTATCGGCCAGGCAGAATCGGCTGCGGCGCAGGGCGAAGCGCAATTGCTGCGCGGTTTCCTGGCAAGCAGCCTCACGAGTTTTGAAGAGGCACAGCAAATGGCGCATGCACTTCGTAACTCCCACATCGAATGTGCAGTTTTACGCGGCCAGGGCGATGTTTACAGCCGCCAGGGACACACCGCGCAGGCAGAAGACCGCTACCAGGCAGCGCGACAACTGGCTCAGGCGCTATCATCTCCCATCAAAGAACGAGAGACGGCAAACATCATCCTGCGCAGCGCGCGCCTGGCCCTGTTCAATGGGCGACTGGGCGAGGCGTTCGCATACCTGGACGCCGTCAAGCCTCTGCTTCCAGCCATCGAGCCGCCATCGCAGGCCTACCCACTGGCCGCGCTCATGCAGGGGCAATGGCAAATGACGCTGGGAAATTTTACTCAGGCAGAAATACATTTCAATCAGGCCCTCAGCCTGGCCGAAGCCCGGCAGGAGCCAATGGTAGCCGCCGAAAGTCTGCTCGCCATAGCGCAAACGCGCCTGTCTCGCGGCGAACTCGATGCCGCCTCTGATACATTCCTCGCAGCTGGACGCCAGTTCCAGCAGCTCGAAAGCACAAGAGGCGACGGGCAGGCCATGCTGGGCCTCGCCCAAACCTTCATCGGGCAGCAAGCCTGGCAACAGGCCCGCGCACAGTGCGACGGAGCATTGACGCGCTTCCAACAAAGTGACGACCAGCCAGGACAGGCCGACGCGCAATTCACTCTGGGACTGGCGCAACGCGGAAGCGACGAGACGCACCAAGCCTTCAGCCACTTTGAACAGGCGTTGACACTTTACCGCCAGCAGCAGCAACCGTTGGGTGAAGCTGACACACACTTTGAACTGGCGGGCATCTCCCTGGAGCAGGATCACATGGAACAGGCGCAGCGCGCCCTGACAGACGCCATTGCGCTGGTAGAGCGCGTCACGAACACCCTCTCCCTGCCCGACCAGCGACGCGCCTTCTTACAACAATACGCCGAACTCTACGCGCTCACCGCCATCACACTGGTGAGACGCGACCAGGATGCCCAGGCCAGACAAACGCTGGCATCCTACACGCGCATCGCCGGGTCTCGCGCCGTGATAGACTACATCAAAGCCTACGAAACCCAGATACCCGTTGCCGGCGAAGATATACGTGAAACAGAGGCGCAGGCAAACAAAAACTTGCTGAAACGCTTGAAGCAACTTCGCAATACACTTTAGAGAAGCATCTTGCTCTTAACGCTTTGAAAGCTTATTATGATGACACTACCAGAGCTGAATCTTGACGAAAGAACCGCTACGGCAGAGAGGACTCTATCATGACCATACATTTCTTACGCGGTGATTCGCAGGCGCCCAAAGGACACGCTATCTTCATCGCGCGCAGCGCCTCAGATTCGCGCAATGTGCTGGCAACCTATTGTGTTGTTCCACCAACCCCGTTATCGCTTGCAAAATATCTTCCCTCATTTCTAGCATCGCAGTTATCGCAGGAAGATTTGCAGGATGCCACCAATGTGCCTGTGATGCCCATTCCCCCCATGTTGGAAGAAGGAAGCACGCTGGAGCATCTACAGGTACTGGCAGACCGGCGCGATGATGACCTGGTTGATCTGGGCACCATCAACCCCAAAGATGATAACGCTCGTATGCAACTGGTCGCCCAGGGGTGCCAGGAATACGGGCAATATTACGTCAACTATGCGTCAACTTTCCCCAAACAGGGCTATATAGAGTCGCAGCAGGAGGAACTGGTTCCCCTCGATGACCTGGACACCGAAGAACTACTCCTCCAGACCATGAACGACCGCCAACGCCTGGCTGAACTGGGCAAGTTGGTGGGAGTTGCCCGTTACGCCATCGAAGGGCATGATACCAGCTTGCTGCAAGACACCCGCAAACGCATGTCGAACATCGCCAGGCTTATGCCTGAAAAGTACCATGGCGCCGAATTGATCTCGGCTGCGACTGACACCGGCGAGCGGGGTTCGCGGCTGGCGCAATTGTACCTTGAACGTGGATATAAATTGCTCAACGAGGAATACGCGGACATTCCCAGCATTGAGCGTACCATTCGAGAATTACAAAATTAGTAACTACCGCCCACATGGCGTGACGGAGGAATCAGTTACTCCATCTCTAACGGGAGGAGCTTGTATCCGAACTCCATCTCAAGTTGGCATACTTAGCAAGGTGTGCCACTTTAGTTTCATCACTCAACACATCGGATAAGGCCTGGAGGACTCTACATCATCGAGGAGGATTGAAAACAATATGCCAACTGTAGGAGTCAAGAACCCAATCCCCTAAAGGGGACGAGCTTGCATAAAGCCCTGCTTGACTAGCCTGAGTGCAAACTACGTTGGGTGAGTCATGATACCTATAGATGCTTACTCTAGTCTGTAGCTCTATCGTTTATGGTTAAAAATTCTGAGGGGTAGGAATGGTGCTATAAGCGTAAAAAGCTCATCCAACATTGGCGAAGAGTACTGTACTCCGCAAGGAGGTAAACGTTGTGTTCGTTTACGTATTAAATTGTCACGGGCAACCGTTAATGCCATGTCAACCACGAAAAGCACGCCTGCTCTTGCAAGAGGGCAAGGCGAAAGTGGCAACAATGGTTCCCTTTACGATCCAACTGCTTTATGGCAGCAGTGGGTACAAACAGGCCATCTCTCTTGGTGTTGATGCAGGCACCCAACAGATCGGGGTTTCTGCTACCACGGAGCAGAAAGTACTTTTCGAAGCAGAGATATTGCCGAGAAGCGATATACAAGAGTTGATGGCAACCCGCAGCCAGTTTCGGCGCGCGAGAAGAGGGAGGAAAACACGCTACCGCAAAGTTCGCTTTCTGAATAGGAAAAAGTCTGATGGCTGGCTTGCGCCCTCTGTACAGCACAAAGTTGAGGCGCATCTTAAAACGCTTCGGCTGGTTCACCAGATCTTACCAATTCGCACTACTACTATCGAGGTAGCTCAGTTCGATATTCAGAAAATACTCAACCCTGGTATTGAGGGAAAAGCGTACCAGGAAGGGCGACAGTCAGGCTTCCGGAATGTCCGTGAGTATGTGCTCTTTCGTGACCATCACTGTTGTCAGTGGTGCAGAGGGAAGTCCAAACATCCCATCTTGACTGTTCACCATATTGAGTCACGAAAGACGGGTGGGGATAGTCCTGATAACCTCATCACCCTGTGTGAGGCGTGTCACAATCTCGTTCATAGAACACGGCAGGAATACAAGATTGAGCGCAAAAGTAGTACGTTTCGTGATGCAACTCAGATGGGCATCATCCGCTGGCGCATCTATGAGCAGGCCAAAGCGCTGTTCCAGAATGTGCATCTGACCTATGGATATGTCACGAAGCATACCCGCATCTCGCATCATCTGGAGAAGTCACACCTGATCGATGCGCGGTGTATCAGCACTCATCCTTGTGCGATCTCGGATGGTACATGGTATCTGATCAAGTGCGTGAGGCGCAATAACCGTCAACTGCACAAAGCGACCATCAGAAAAGGCGGAAAGAGGCAGCGCAATACGGCACCCAGGTATGTTCACGGATTCCGGTTGTTCGATTGTGTGAGATACGAAAATGCCGCCTGTTTTGTCTTTGGAAGGAGACGCAGTGGCTACTTTGACCTACGTACCCTGAATGGAACAAAGATCCACGCCAGTGCCAGTTGCAAAAAGTTGACGATGGTACAAAAGGCTTCGGCCTTGTTAGTAGAAAGGAGGGCGGCGTTTCCTCCCGTCGTCTAAAGGCAGACGGGTCTCCACGCCGCTTTTTGATGAATACGGATATTACTTCACTTGTCAACGCCATCACCGCGGGCAATACGGAGCAAATAACGGGTATCGCGCGCGAGCTGGTAACAGGAGGCGCGGGGGCCAGCGAGCTGATCGGACGTATTGGCATGATTGCCGCCCATGGCGATAGCGAGGGCCATGTCATCCTTACCCTCGCGGCAGCCAGCATGATGTCGCGCTGGTTTATCTCCCTGCAACATCTGCAAGGCGAAGACCCCATGGATCACAGACCCGAACTGCCCCTGCTTATACAGGCCGCGACCGCAGCCAGACCCGCAATACAGGCGGGCAGCAAAGCCCAGGACAGCTATCCTGAGCCGCTTTTCCCCAGCGGCCTACCGGAAGGGCAAACCGTCAACACCATGTTGACCGGCGCAATATTTAAGGGCGATGCGCTCATGGTGGAACGACTGTTATTTGGTCTCTACGGCACCGGCGCGGACTATCGCACGATCTGTATCCGGCTCTACGACTCTATTTCCACCACCTTCCAGCAGGCAGGACACCCATTGATGTTTGCCGCGCGCGGATTCCAGTTGCTCGACTCCGTCGAATGGGGCACGCGCGTACCCAACATCCTGCACTGGCTTGCGCCGCACATCCCCGTGCATACCGAAGAACCGGCCTGGGTTGAAACGGTGCGCAGCTTCCTCACCGAGCCGTCGCACAGCCTGGCAAGCTATCGTACCCGCCTGTCCGCTCTCAGGGACGAAAACGCGCTGCCACTGCGCCGCCTGATCCTCAGTGATGCCACCATGCCACAAATCTGCCAGGGCGTGTTCGACGCCCTTATGAGGAACGGAGCCTCTTCTCGTGGCATCGGCTCTGTCCTCTCCCTGACCGCCAGCGATTTGCTACAGCGCGTCGGCGACGCCGACCGCGACGCATTCATAAATGCCGCGCATGGGTTGCTCTTCACCTCCTCCGTGCGTCTCGCCTTCACTCAGGTGCAGGAAGTCGAAGCGCTGCCTCTCATATTCATGGCCGCCTGTTACCTGCGCGCGCTCCATACCGAACTTCCGGCCCAGGCAGCCCCCGCGCGGGTCAGCGCAACTCGCTCTACCATCTTGGGCGGCGGCTTAATCGCCCCCTCCTTGCTCGAAACGCTCGGCGAACAGCTTCACGCGCAGGACATCAACGGAGCGCTTACCACAGCGCGCCGCTATCTCCTGCTCGGCCACGACCCCCGCGCCATGTTCTCTATCATCGCCCTTGCCGCCGCGCAAGCCGATGCCACCGCCGATGCAGGCCACACCCTGCAAATCGCCCAGGCAGCCGGAGAAGAATACATGGCCTGGCCCGCCGCCCTGCGCGACACCACCATCGACAACTTGCTACACGTCGCCTTGCGCGCCGTCATTCGACAATAAGCCACAGATGGATACGAGACATACCAGGGCAGGGGCAGAGCCGCCGCCCAATAGGCGTCAAGTGCCGCGCCGCTTCCAGGGCGGGGGCAAGCCCCGCCCGTACCCTATACGACCGCGTATCTGGTTCGTGCAGGGTACGGGCGACCCTTGCGGTCGCCCTGGCAGGTATCT
>DAHVFL010000312.1 GCA_027316975.1 Chloroflexota bacterium
CTCCTACGAGCGCCGGCAACACGTAACAACAAAACATAGTATAAGAAGTGCAGAAGCAATATAGGAGATGATCCAAAGAGCAAAGCGCTATACTCCCAACAGATGCAGGCAACATGCTTAGATAATTGGGAGGTTCACATGCAATTCCGTACAAGCGTAACAAGCGTGCCAACGATCATCAAGATGATTATGTGGGTTGCGGCGGCGATGATCATCATTGTGGTTTTTCACCTGGGAGGTACCATCGCATTGCGCGTCGGGCAATTTGCGCCGCTAACCGGCGCGTTTATCGGCGGTGCGCTGACGCTTGGCAGTGTACTCTATCCACGGGGTAGACGCGAAAAGACCGAACCCTGGATCAAGTTTGAGCAGGTCGCCTGGCTGCTTATCGGGCTGGGTGTAGTGATGTGGGGATTTGGCGAAAGCTTCTGGCGCTACTATATCTCTATGGGTCAGACTCCCTTTCCATCCAGCGCTGATATCGGTTATTTCACCTTTCCCCTGCTCGTATTCGCGGGACTCTTGCTACAACCATCTCCCGGTTCAGGCAGCCGCCGCCTGTTATTGCTCATGGATAGCCTCATTTCGATGGGTTCAATGCTGGCGCTGGCATGGTTTTTGCTTCTAGGTTCTCTGGCCCAGGCTCCCGGCGAGGCCAATCTCGCCAAATTCCTGGGACTATACTACCCGGTCGCCGATACCGCCCTGTTGAGCTGCGTGCTTTTCCTGGTGCTGCGCGGCCAGGGACGCACATACGTAGCAACTGCGCGCCGCGCCGGCTTGCTGATTATCGGACTGGGACTGTGCTTTTTCGTCTTCTCTGATTTCATCTTCAACGTGCAGAACAACGCCGGAACCTACGTTGAAGCCACCTGGCTCGACCTGGGCTGGCCGCTGGGTCTTATGACTATAGGAATTGGAGCCTACCTGCGCCGCTTCCTGCCCGTCACGCCGCTTGAAGTAATCGAAGAACGCATGGAACGCGCCGGCGAGCGCATCGTTTTCGGCTTTTCGCGCTTCGTTCCCTACATTCTGCTTTCGCTGCTCTTCATCGCGTTGACTTTCAACATGCTTTCCAAAGATACCGGCCAGGTCGCCATTCGCCCGGTGCTGCTCTTCGCGACAATCGGCGTGGTCGCGCTGGTGGTAGCGCGGCAATTACTCACCCTGTGGGAAAACGCGCACCTGGCAGCCCGGCAGGCAGAGGCTCTAGAAGACCTGGCGCGTGCCAATCACCGCATCGAGGAGCAGGCAAATGCGATATCCAACCATAACGCCGAGCTAGAACGCGGCATCGTCCACCTCAAAGCAGTCCAGGCGCAATTAGCCAACGGCAACCTCAAAGCGCGAGCCGAATTGACCGGCGGAGCCTTGCTTCCACTCGCGGGCAGCCTGAACCTGATGGCGGAACGCCTGATGCGCCTGGGACAGAGCAGCATCTACACCCAACGCCTGATGCGTTCGCTAGCCGAGTTGAGTATAGCCCTGGAACGGGCCGCCGCGGGCGCGCCATTCGTAGTGCCGCCATCCTGCAATGAATTTCTGGAGATCAATCGCCTGCTGGTAGCCCTGCGCATCAATAACAAGAACGTGATGCCCGTATACAGCCCATCGGTACCCCAACCGGCTGCCGGGCATTTCGGTACCGGGATACAGCCGTTACCCCCAACTCCACCCTCTACACCGGCCCCGGCGCTCAGAACGGTCATGGGATCTACCAGTTCGCGCCCCTTCCCGGCCTCTGGCTCCTTCCATCAAAAACACACATCCGGTCCGCTGCAACACTCTCCCGCGCTGCAAAACACCGATCCATTACCGCCACCATTGCATTCACTGAGAAGTGCCTTTACGAACGAGCAGGGATAATGTGGGCGAAACTGGCATAGGGGAGAGGATGGGATGGATGAAGGCGACCGCAAGGATTTCACTCCTTGCGGTCGCTTTTTACTTTTTCTCATGCCTTATTCCATAGCATGAGCATTTCGCACGCACACTGCAATCACGCTGATATTGTCCTTACCGCCGCCTTCAAGCGCAGTCTGCCGCAGTTCGTCACACGCCTGCGAGACATCAGGCAGCGTCGACTCCATGATACTCTCGATCGTCGAGTCGCGCACCATCTCCCACAGGCCATCGGAACAGAGTAAAAGCAGGTCGCCTACCTGAAGAGGCACGCAGAACGTATCTACCTTGACGGTTGATTGGTGCCCTAAGCTGCGATAAATCTCATTCCGTTTCGGGTGTGAATACACCTCGTCGGGCGTGATGGCTCCAGCCTCAACCAGGCGCGCCACCGATGAGTGATCTCGCGTAATCTGCTCCAACCCCTCGCTCTCGCGGTACAGGTAGACGCGGCTATCTCCCACATTGGCGATATAGGCTGTATTGCCAATCACCAGAGCCACGGCGAGCGTAGTTCCCATATCCGACTGCTGCTGGCGATTACGCTTGTAGACAGCCAGGTTAGCGGTATGCGCTCCCTCGGCCAGCACCTGTTCGTAGTTATCATCCTGCGGGCTGCCGACCAGGGCTAGTTTGAGCGCGTCGCGCAGGGCGGTGATTGCCATGCGGCTGGCCTCCTGCCCATTGCCATGCCCACCCATGCCATCGGCAACCACGAATAACCCGACTGGCTGCGCACCACCGCAGGCATTGGAAATGGCAGGCAACGCCAGCAGGCTATCTTCGTTGGGTTTTCCCCGCCGTTTAATACCGGCATCCAGTGCGGTGCATACATCCAGGAAGACCGAACTGCCGCCAGAACCAGATTGTCGCGTATCCACCGTCGCAACCCTCGCCACCGGAGCAGCCGGCGTTCCCCCGTACCTGTTATTCAAGGGCACATCGAACCTCACATTGCGCGATGTTCTGGACAGAAAAGGCCCTTGCTGGCGACCATTATAAGGAGCGCCTGGCGCGGTCGGAACCCCTGACGACGATACCTCTGCGACACCACGCGGACGAGATGTGGGACGCGCTCTACCGTACAAAGCATCTTCTCCCGGCAACGCATCGAATGCCGGATCGATGCCTCCCTCTTGCAAAGAAACTCCAGCGACACGAGCGCGCCACCAATGCAGCGCCATCCATCCGGCAGCCACCAGCAGCGCCCCCCACAATACAAAGATAGACAGCGAGAGCAATCCCAACCCGGCGAACGGCGCAACGATACCCGGACCGCGCTGTCCCCACAGCAGCGCAAGTTGTGGCAACGTATGAAAAAAGAGACGCCACGCCCAGGGAGGAAAACCGCCCGTCACAACGACCAGCAAAATGGCGGAGACACCTATAGCCACACCAGAAACTCGCCTGACCCGGCGATGCGCCATGTACGATGCCTTGTATCGATTTAGCATACTATGTCTCCTTTGGTGTACCAGGGCGGGGACAGAGCCGCCTTTCACTGGTAGATTTATTAAAACGCGCCTGTTGCCAGGGGCTGTCATCCTGAGCGCAGCGAAGGATCTGTGCGCTGCCGGTGAGAGATCCTTCGCTGCGCTCAGGATGACAGCCTCTGGCTTCTTTCCTAAAACACCTCCCGGTGAAAGGCGAGGCTTGTCCCCGCCCTGGATCGCGCTTGCCACTACTCGCAACCCTCTATGCCACTGGCGTGATGCTTGTTTCAAGAAACGATGTCACGCGGATTACCGTTGCGTTCTGAACCAGCACGCGCACGCCTCCCATACCCTGAGTGAGCGCGGTATTTGCGACGGTCAACATCCACCCGGCCGGTTCGGGCTGCCCGCTTTGCCAGGCGCGCGCAAACAGGTTCGCGCCCAGAACGCGGAAGCGCAGGGTATAATTCACACCACCTTTGGCCTGAAATGGCACGGAGGCCAGCGAAGTGGTAACGCCGTTGACGCGGCTGAGAATTTGCAACCGTGTCCCATCAATGAGCGCTTTATACCAGTTATTGTCATCCATCCAGCGCAGCGCGGCCCCCACATTCACCTTGCCACCGGCAGCGAATTGATTGACACTCGCGCTGATAAGTACTTCAGCATTTGTGTTCAACGGGCCAAGGACGGCGTTAAACGCTCCCTGGGCATGGTCAACCTGGCCCGCGCCAGCCACGATAGAAAAGACCTCGATACTATTCGCGTCTCCCGCCCATAAGCGTCCGTCCGAAGCGCTTCCCCAGAATACCTGCGTCGCCCGCTTGAATGTATCTTTTGCCAGCACATTCGCGCCATTCACAACAGTCGTAGGGGTGACAGGCACTCCCGGTGTCGCGGTCTTCGCCGGTTGCCCCGTCGCGCCTCCTTGCGTTGCCGTGGGACCCGGCATATGTCGCCCGACAGAAACGCTCTGAACGGTCAAAGCAGCTTCAATAGAACGTGTGAAAAACCCCGCTACCAGTACACCAATCATACACAGGCTAACAATCGCAAAAATGAGAGATCGAATACGCATTTTTCACCTCTTTTCATATTTGAATAACTATGATAACGCGATTATCAGTTACCAGGGCGCACTATCTGTCATCCTGAGCGCAGCGAAGCATCTGTGCATGGCCCGGCGCGAGATCCTTCGCTGCGCTCAGGATGACAGCAGACCTTACATTCGCGCTTCTGGGGCTTGCCCCCGCCCTGGTACTCTCCGCATTCCTACAATCCCTGCTCTCGCCCTGGTACCATCGTAATTGGCGACGTTCCAGGCACAACTTCCGGGGTTTGCGGACGCTGAACGTACTGGAACACGTCCAGCGCGGCCACCGCTTGCACCTGCGCGTGCATCCACATCGCGCCTTGACGCATCGCGCTGCTCACCGGATCAATCTGACCAGAGTATGCGTAGTTGGCCTGCTGTACCATATCGTTGAGCAGCGCGAGGGCTGCAGGCTGCATCAATTGCGCGTTCGTCATAACGACAAATTGCCGGGCATCGTTACGCAGCTTTTGCAGCCATTGTTGCGCGTTACTCATGGCATCTATAATCTGCGCGGCTTGCTGGCGCGCTGCCAGCGTCGAACCGGGCGCGTTTATCAGCCCGTTGAGATGACGTACAATGTGCGCGATATAGCCAGGCGGTGTCTGGTTGCCGCTCTGTGTGTTGATTAACCCGACGCTGGCATTACGCGGCGTACCGGGCAGCGACAGACCGGGTGGTAAATCCTGCGCAACAAATGACAGGCCATCAAGATAAGCCAGCGCGCGTAGTACCTGGCGAACCGCGAAGCCTGTATCTCGCACCTCATCCCAGCGATCGCGCGCGCTGACCGTCCATTCAAGCAGCTTATTTGTGTTGCGATAAAACCAGTTGCACAACCCGCCGGGCAATTCCAGCGAGTTTAAGAACGGATCAGACGAGAGCAAATGGCGCAGGTGGTCAAGGTAGCTAAAGTGATTCGCGTCTCGCGGGTTGGGCGTCTGCGGAATTTCTCCATAGTAGCGCCAGGCATTATAGCCCGGCGAGGGCGACACTGGCGTAATTGTCGCGCTCTCCTCCGTCACAAGAAAACGGCTGGTGATATCCAGCAGGTTGGTATGCTGAGCATCTCCCGTATAGAGCAAGCGAGCGTTGCCCGCAACAAGCGTCAATTTACCCAGCAAGATCACTATCGAGTCACCCCCATTCTGGTCGCCGAGCAGCCAGGCATACAAACTATTACCGGGCGCGGGCGGCTGGATACCACGCATATCCAGTGTTACTTCATCATTCATCCCCACGTTGCTAGTTTCGCTGACCTGCTCGCTGCTCAAGAAGTTGACCCGGCCCACAATTTTCGGCGAAGCAACCACCGCGCTGGCCTGGGTAGTTCCACGAACATAGAAAACGAAATAACCCAGAGCGCCGCCTCCCAGCACAATGAGCGATAGAACCACCAGAGTTACCAATAC
>DAHVFL010000313.1 GCA_027316975.1 Chloroflexota bacterium
GAACCAGCATGATGCTCTCCTTCCCCTGCGTTGTCATCCCCGGTTGCTCATCACCCAACCGCTGCTCCCCGGCTGGATGCAGCGCGTCGATCTGGGCCCGCACCTCATCCGGCTGCGCCTGTAACGGTGCAGGGACACGATTTATCGCGTCCCTATAGACTCTTCTTCCTGTACCGATAGAGTAAAGAAGTACATATTCACACATTTGGAATGGAGAATACTATGCGACAGGCGTACTGCAAACAACGTTATTTTATGCTGCTGACAGTATTGACCCTGGTGGGCTTCTCGGTGCTTTTTGTGCGGCAGGGCATGATGACCGGCGGCGCGAACGCTAAAAGCAATCAGCTAGCGCAACTTCAAACTCAGGTAGATGGAGGCAGCTATCTCTATTACGCCGTTAAACAAGCGAGTGGCTATGTGCTGGCGCGGGCTGCGAAGGGCAGCGACGGACAGCCGCTGGGTACACCTCTGCCCATCGCGCAATTTGACAATAGTTTTGGCCAGTCAGCGTCAGATGCTATACTTTCCATGCAGCTTTCGCCAGATGGCTACTATCTCGCCATTGATGGGTCGAGCGATTACGGCGAACTGGTATGGATTTTTAATATTCAGCAGAGGCAACTTACGCTAACGCCCGCGAACGTCATGGGGAATTTCTTGCACTGGCTGCCGGGTGTTACAAGCCATACATTTTTATATCGGCCCATGTTTCCTCTGGGTCCAAACGCACCCCAGGATAGTACTGGCTGGAATCCAGGGCTGTGGGTAGTAGACGCGGAGACAGGCGCGATAAGCAATATCGACATCACTATGCCATCGGCTTTCCTGGTTGATGCCGTACCCTCGCCTGATGACGCGCGTATCGTCTATTCAACCTCGAAAGGTCTTGGCCTGGGCAGCGATGTCTGGATGATGAACCGCGACGGTAGCAATACGACTCACCTCTTCGCTCTACCTGGCGGAGCGCGCTCGATCGCTGGTATGTTTGCATGGTCGCCTGATAGCACCAGCATAGCCTACGAGCGGCTCTCAGATAGTCCCACGCCCTTTTTGCCGGCAGGCTTATGGCTTATGAACACCAGTGGAATGCAGCAGCGTTACCTGGCTGACGCCGACGGAGGTCACGGCTTCGCGCTCACATGGTCCCCCGATAGCCGCCGCATTGCCTATGTCTTGCGCACCAACGTTGGGGACCGTTCAGCGAATTTTTCCGCACAATCTTTGCAGAGCGCCATCGCGGTAGTCGATACCAGCACAGGACAGTCATGGACGGTGGCTTCTCAAGTCCAGACCGGCTTGCAGATGAGTTCTAACGCCGTATGGACATCCGGTGGCAAGAAGCTGACCTTTACTGCATACAATTCCTTTAACCTGGCGCTGGGCGGCACACCGCGCTACTGGTCCGCGCAGGTAGGAGATCAACTATCACAGCCATCCGTAATACCCCTGACCCCTTCGTTATTGAGTATCGTTGCTATTGGTTCCTGACAATGTCAATTCGCTTCGCTCAGGGCTAAGGCTCACCAGGAAGACGCATAAGGATTGTCATTCTGAGCGAAGCGAAGAATCTGGCTCGATGAGATTCTTCGCTTCGCTCAGAATGACACATGAAGGTGTTTTCCAGATTGAAAACGAGCTAGATGCTGAGCGAAGCTCAGAATGACACATGAAGGTGTTTTCCAGATTGAAAAGGTACATACCATGCAGAATAAATCTCACGGGCCGTTACGTAGCATCAATCTATTCTTTTTCCTGACCCTGGTAGTAACAATTGCCGCCGCTATCGGAGGCTCAGCGGCTTTCACCCATGCTGCCCCGCGTAATGGGCCAGCGCCAGATAGCGCGAGCAACCCTGCCGTCACGCTCAGCACGAAGAGCAAGCAGCAAAATGTCCCGCCAACTCCGTTCATGTCCCGTCCCTACTATGGAAGCCAGACTGTCGGACAGCGCACCACTTCCTTTTTCGATCATGATAAGCCCTGGTATGCCAACGACGGTATATTTGTGCGCTACGATGGCATGAGGTGGACGAACGTGGCTATCGGTTCGTGTATCGGTAGAGTTAATTGTTACGATGGACACAACGGCTACGATTTAAACTTGTGGTACGAGCCGGTGTTGAGCGCGGCGGCTGGCACGGTCATCCGCGCCGGTTGGTACAATCCCTTGAATCACATGAGCGCGCTTGGTCTATGGGCCGCCGTCGATCATGGGAACGGCTACTATACCGCCTACGGGCACCTCAGCGCCTTGACCGTCTCGGTTGGCGAGCAGGTCGGCACACAGTGGCAACTCGGTACCAGTGGCACCAGCGGTTCATCGACAGGGCCGCACCTGCACATGGCTGCCTATTATGCTCCGAACTGGGTCGCGACCGACCCCTTCGGTTGGACGGGCAATTATCCCGACCCCAACATTGTGCCTGACTACTACCTCTGGGTAAGCAACCCTGGAACAAGCAATACCATTCCCAACCTGAGCGGCAACGGTAACGCCGTCTATCCCGGCGCAACGATGGTGGACGATGGCGCACCAGGTTGGAGCAGCACCGGGAGCTGGAATACTGCTACTGCCAGCAGCGATATTCGAGGGGGGCTGCGCTGGACGCCTACCACCAGTGGTTCCGCGACGGCTACCGCCACCTGGCAGCCACAACTTACGGCTGATGGCTACTATGAAGTAGGCGTGTTCGTTGATGATAACCATGCCAGCAGCAGTTGGGTTCCCTATACTGTTTATAGCGCCGATCCTGCCAATCCCGGCAATATGGTGAGTCATAGTGTGTACGTAGACGAGACGCACATTGGTTCGTTCCAGGGGCCATTCGGCTGGGAGAATACGGGGGCGCAATGGATCAGCCTGGGAACGTACTACTTCCGCGCCTCCATGCCGGGTCGTATATCGCTCAGCAACGCTACCGGCGAAAATGGCCCCACACTTTCTGCCGACGGCGCGGAATTTGTGCCGGTACAGGTGCCGGCCCCTCCGACCACAAATTCCTATGGCTTCAGCGTTTCTAGCGATAACACGCCTTCCGCATTGATGCCGGGAAGCACCACTCCCGTCACTATCACCCTGGTCAACAGCAGCAATTTCACCTGGAATGCCTCTGGAGCGAACGCTGTGCAGGTTCTTTATCGCTGGTTGAACGCGCAAAACCAGACTATTGCTACCGGTAACGCCGTGGCTTTGTCCCAGGATGTAGCCATCAATGCCTCAACACGCGTTTCTGTCCCGGTGGCTGCTCCGGCCCAACGCGGCACATATACCCTGCAATGGGATATGCAGCAGGGATCAACCCTCTTCTCGCAGGCTGGCGCGCAGGTGAAAAACGATCCGGTAGAGGTGGCCCGTTACGCCGAGGCCTTTGGTCCAGCTTCTCTACCGGGTATGCTTACTCCCGGCGCGGCCATCCAAATGAATGTTGGCGCGCAGAACAGGGGCGCTCTAGTATGGCCCTCGACAGGTAGCGCGCAGGTGACACTTGGTTACTACTGGCTGGACAGCGCGGGTAATCCAGTAAACGCGGGTCTGGTCGCGCCAAATGCGCAAGGCGCGCTTCCGGCGGATGTTCCCCCCGGTGGCAGCGCCACGGTGCCAATCACGCTCAATACGCCCGTGCTGGCAGGGAGCTACAAGCTGGTCTATGATTTCCAGCAACAGGGAGTGTCGTTCTCTTCACAGGGAGCCACCCCACTGACGGTAGCTGTCACCATCACGCCAAACCTGCCCAAAATCTACTACTTTGCCGAAGGCTACACCGGAACGGGTACAACCGAATACCTGTCGCTTACCAACCCATCCGCGTCACCGGCCAGTATCAGCATCATCTACCTGTTTGAGCGCGCCGCCGCGTTGACCCGCACCTATACCGTGCCAGCGCAGTCGCACACGGTGCTTGACATCAACTCCGCAGTCGGAACCAATCGTGCTGTGAGTATGGTTGTGCAGAGCAACCAGCCGTTTGTGGCCGAGCGCAGCATGTACACCCGGAAAGGCGCGTTTGCCGGCGCCAGTGACAGTATAGGTTCGTCCCAGTTAAGCAGCACATGGTACTTCGCCGAGGGCAATACCACCTATGGCTGGAATACCCTGCTCGCGGTAATGAACCCATCTACGCAGAAAGCTATCATCAAAGTTACCTACCTGTTGAGCGCGCGCAGTCGTAGCGGTATCTTGCCACGCAGCCACACATACACCATCGCCCCCCGCTCGCGTAGCACGTTAGTGCTCAATCAAGATTTGCCGGGCCAGCAATTCGGTATGTCCATTAACGCCAGCACAGCCGTGATGATCGAGCGACCAGAATACCTGGTGGCAAGCTCCATGCGCGGCGGGAGTTCCGTCGCCGGCGCGACATCCCCACAGACGCGCTGGTACTTCGGCGCGGGCACCACTACGCCCGGCGTCACCGAAAGCCTGGTGCTGGCGAATCCCTTCGCGGGCCTGGTAACTGCGCAGGTGCGTTACCTGACCAGCAGCGGCCAGGTGATTACACAGAGTGTAGGCATCCCCGGACAAAGCCGCGTTGCCATCAAGGTTAATACGGTTGTCAACTCGGCGACGCACGCCACCGTGATAACCGCCAACGGGCCAATTGTGGTCGAACGCCAGGATTTCTACAACAACGCCAGCTCGATCATGGGCAGCACGACCGTTATGGGCGCTAGCAATAGCTACTCAAGCTGGTACATCGCGCAGGGTGATACAAGCGGCGGCCACGTCGAAACGCTGGCCCTCGCCAATCCGGGCGCGGTATCGACTCTGGTCCAGGTTGTGTACTACCAATCTCAAGGCGCGCCACTCGTCAAAACGTATACATTGGCCGGTAATACGCGCATCACCATCACCATCGCAAATGATGTTGGCGCGAACAAGTCTACCGGTATAGCCATCTACGCCGCTATGCCCATTGTAGTCGAGCAAACCATGCTCTACAATACTAACGGCGCAACCGGCAGCTATGCCAGCATGGGCTACGGCGTCTAGTCTAATCACAATCAAGTAAGGACTGCCAGACAGGGCAAGCGCGCTTGCCCTGTCTGGCAGTCCTTACTTGATTCTACTCCCCACCAGCGTTCTTAACATAGATCAATCCAAAAAAGTTGTCGGAAAAAATTTCGCGCTGCGCCTGTGAGCATAGTTCATCAAAAGCTGCTCCTGGAATTACTCCGGTTTCTAGCAGAAACGAGCGGATTTGCTTGCGGAGTCGCCACATCTGCCACGCGAAGGCATCTCGCCCCCTTGTTCCGCTAGATATTTCGATGGTAGATGCTGCATCAAGCGTGATGCTGCAACCAGCTTCTTGTATCCATCTTCTCATCATAGCAGTAATGCCGAGCGGCTCCCCTGGCGAGAAGGCGCGTTCAGCAGCTTTTAGCCCGGCTTGTATCAACGCATAGAACGCCTGGCAGGCCGGGCTATTCGTGATGGGAAACTCTAATTCATCCCAGGCAAACAGGCTCCCCACGCGGCAACGTCCAACGAGAGAAGTCAAAATTGCCGGGTATTCCTGTGGGCGCACCATGCTGACCAGAAAGCGAGCGTGTACCAGGTCGAATGACGCGGGAGGCGCTATCTCATCTGACACATGGCGTATATCCTGTCGCACCACCTCTGCATTTCCAAGCAGACTTACAAGCTCCTGCGCTTTCTCAACATACTGTGGCCGACCATCAATGCCTGTCACATGCAAAGAAGGATGGTTCCACGCCAGTTCATATTATTCATACAGGACTGAACAAGGTCGCTGGACCTAAAATATTGACATACTTTGCGCAGCCCTGTACACTTGCAGTAGAGTACAACAGGTGAGGCTTAACGCGCATGAAAACC
>DAHVFL010000314.1 GCA_027316975.1 Chloroflexota bacterium
GCGTAGGCCCGGCGGGGGCGGACGCAATGGGAGACGACGCGGGAGGCGTAGGCCCGGCGGGGGCGGACGCGATAAATCGCGTCCCTACATCCGCGCCACCATTTTCACGGTTCTGAATATATGACAGCACATCGGCCTGCTGAATACGCCTGCCCGACGATTTGATCTGAGTCACATCCACATTATGTTCGGCTGCAATACGTAACGCTAACGGGCTGGCCGCCGTTGTAGGGACGCGATACTTCGCGTCTGTTCCCACGTTCACCCCCGTCGTGTCCGCGTTGGTGCCCGCCGGTTTGTTTGTTTCGTCAGGAGCAAGGATGGCGGCAATCACCTGTCCAACGGGAATATCGTCACCGGCAGCAGCCGATACACGCCCCAGCACACCATCTGCAGGCGCTTCGATCTCTACCGTTGCTTTGTCGGTCTCGATCTCTACCAGTGGTTCCCCTTTGACGACCTGCTGGCCTTCTGTCTTGAGCCACTGTACGATCTTGCCGCTGTCCTGTGACATCCCCAACGCTGGTAGGATGACATTAGTAGCCATCGTTGGTCTCCTCAAAAAGATAGACGACTTACTGGTACGGCGCACCCCTATGCGCGACGCGCATCACTTGTTCCCGCAGGCGTCCCCGTTGGACGATTGCCATTGAGTTGTACGTTCAGGTTCGATTGTGTCTCGCGAGTCGTGGGCAGGGGGCCGGTCGCGGTATAGTAACGCGCGCCTGCCACCAGCAATTGCTCCGCCGGGAAGCGGGTAATCACTTCGCAGCCGTTCTTCGTCACAATCAGTTGTTCCTCGATACGGGCCGCCGACCAGCCGTCCGAGGCGGGCCAGAAGGTCTCAAGGGCGAAAACCATGCCCTCTTTTATCACTTCCGGATGGTCAAGTGAAACCAGGCGGCTAAAGATGGGTTTTTCCCAGATAGAAAGCCCCACGCCATGACCGTATTGCAGCGCGAAAGCGGCTTCCTCGTTCGGGAAACCGAACTCTTCCGCTTTGGGCCACAGCTTGACGATATCGGCGGTGGTCACGCCCGGTTTGATAGCGTTGATGGCAGTATCCAGGATGTCGCGGCATTTTTTGTAGGCGTCTACCTGCGACGGCGATGCGCTGCCGATGGCGAAGGTGCGATAGTAGCAGGTGCGATAGCCATTATAACTGTGCAGGATGTCGAAATAGGCCGGATCGCCGGGTCGCAGGGCGCGGTCGGTGTAGACATGCGGATGGGGGCTGCAACGTTCGCCGGAAATAGCGTTGACGCCCTCAACATGCTCCGAACCCAGGTCGTACAACACTTTGCTGACCAGGCCCACGCACTCATTTTCGCGCATACCCGGCTTCATGGCGCGGTATAGCTCATCATATGCCGCATCCACCATCATACAGGCGGTCGCCAGTAAGGTAATCTCGTCCTGCGTCTTGATGATTCGCGCCTGCTGCATCACCTGCTGACCATCGACTATTTTGATGCCTTCGGCCTGCAACGCGAAAAGCACGGGGAGTTCAATCACGTCAACTCCCAATGGCTCGTTGAGCAGCCCGCGCTCCTCCAATTCAACGCGGATTTTTCGTGCCACATCTTCGGCGCGACCAGATTCCGGTGACATCGCGCCTCGCTGGGTGGAGATACCCGCGCGCGAGCGTTCACCGAGCCAGGGGCAATATATCTGGTGATGGCGCGCCGCGGAACCAAAGTCCCATAAAATAGGCTCATCATCCTGCGCCAGCAACGAAAAGCGAGTCAGTTTATCCATGGCCCACGTCCCGATATGTGTAGCCGTGATGTAGCGTATATTGTTCATGTCGAAGCAGAGCAAGGCGCCCATGTTCGACTCTTTGAGCAGCTTTTTGATGCGCGCCAAACGCTCGGTACGCAGACGTTCAAAATTGACCCGCTCTTCCCAATCTACCCCCATCAAGCCATAGGTTCTTACCGCCATGACTTTTCTCCTTTGTTATGACCTTATATACCAGTAGCGACACCCCTTGTGGGTGTCCAGAGCAGCGAACACATCACGGGACACCCACAAGGGGTGTCGCTACTGGTAGTTACACACGTCCGCATAAGGTTTTGGCTACCTCGACGACCGAGGCGGCGGTAGGCACAGTCAGGTCTTCCAGTACCGGCGAGAATGGCACAGGCACATCCATCGCGCCCATGCGTTTGACCGGTGCATCCAGGTAGTAGAAAGCGCCCTCGGCGATGACTGAGGCAAGCTCGGCTGTAACTCCGTAGCGTTCATAGCCTTCATCAATCACGATGGCGCGACTGGTTTTTTTCGCGGATGCAATCAGCGTATCCTTATCGAGTGGGAAGGTCGTGCGCGGGTCAACGATTTCCGCGCTGATCTCCAGCTTCTCCAGTAATTCAGCGGCAGCCAGGGCGATCTGCACCATGCTACTGGTCGCCACGATGGTAATATCAACGCCGGGTCGTTTGATGTCGGCCACGCCAAAGGGGATGGTATAGTCAGTGTCGGGTACGAGACCCTTCAACTGGTACATCATCTTGCCTTCAAAGAAAATAACCGGATTGTCGTCGCGGATGGCCGTTTTGAGCAGCCCTTTCGCGTCATAGGGAGTCGAGGGCAAGACCACTTTCAAGCCGGGAACATGGCTGACCCAGGCTTGCAGGCTCTGACTATGCTGCGCGGCTGTGCGGCGCGTGGCTCCCATTGTGGTGCGCACCACCAGAGGCACTTTGAGCTTACCACCCGACATGTAGTGAACTTTGGCTGCCTGGTTTACGATCTGGTCCATGGCTAGCCCGATGAAATCGCCAAACATGATATCGACGATGGGGCGCATACCGGTCATCGCGCCGCCAACGCCCAGTCCGGCGATACCTGCTTCAGAAATAGGTGTGTCGATCACTCGTGACGTGCCGAACTCTTCAACCAGTCCCGAAAGCACCTTGAAGGGTGTGCCTGCCTCGGCCACATCTTCGCCCATGATAAAGACACGCGGATCGCGCCGCATCTCTTCAGCCAGGGCTTCGCGAATGGCCTGGCCGAGCGTAATTTCTCGCACACCGGCAGTGGTATGCTGGCTCACTGTACTGCTACTAAGCATAGACATCTTCCTCCACTTCACCGGGGTCTGGAAATGGTGCGTTGAGGGCAAATTGTTCTCCCGCCTCGACTTCGGCTTGCACCTTTTGCTCGATCCGCTCAAATAGTGTGTGGTCAGTCATGCCCTGTTCAACCAGCCAGTCCGCCAGCAGTTGTATGGGGTCGCGCTGCGTCTTCCAACGTTCTTCCTCCTCTTTCGAGCGATAGTAGGCGCGCTGGATGTCGCCGACGTGATGACCGTAATAGCGGTAGGTGTTGCACAGCATAAAGGCCGGCCCTTCGCCCTGGCGCGCGCGCGCAACCAGGCGCTGCGCCGTGTCATATACCGCCCGAATATCCTGACCATCTACCGTTTCGCATGGGACGCCAAAAGCTGCGGATCGCGCGCTCAAATCGCCCGCCGTCGTCTCTCTATAATGGGTATACTCGTTGTACTCATTGTTCTCGCACACGTAAATGATGGGGAACTTCCACAGGGCCGCCATGTTCATCACCTCGTAAAGCACTCCCTGACCCAGCGCGCCGTCGCCAAAGAAGCATACGGCTACCTGGTCGCTGCCGCGCATCTTGATCGACATGGCGGCCCCGGTGGCGATACCCGCGCTTCCGCCCACAATGGCGTTCGCGCCCAGGTTACCCGTATCCTGATCGGCAATATGCATCGAGCCACCTTTCCCTCGACAGTAGCCAGCTTCTTTGCCCAGCAGTTCGGCAAACATCCTGTCAACCCGCGCCCCTTTTGCCAGGCAGTGCCCATGTCCGCGATGCGTGCTGGTAATGTAGTCATCGCGCCGCAGCGCCGCGCACACCCCCACCGCGATAGCTTCTTCTCCACTATACAGGTGAGCCAGGCCGGGCATTCTGGCAGTCATATAGAGCTGGTTGACATGCTCCTCGAAATGGCGGATGGTGAGCATTTGCTCGTACATCGCCAGCCAACGAGCTTGCTCCTCATCCTTATTAGTAGCCGTGGCTTTGGGTGATTCGGTTTGTGACATTCGTTTCTCTCCGGGTGTTACATGTCCACGCCAGACATGCGGGCCAGAACCTTATAGACAATCGCGAAATCATGTTTTGACAGCCCCATCGCGCGAGCTGAAGTAAGTAGTTGATTGCTAATGGCGACGCTCGGCAGCACAACGTTCAGTTCTCTGCCCAGTTCCTCGGCCAGCAACATATCCTTCTGCATCATGTTGACATTGAACCAGGCTTCTTCAGGCATATCGAGGATAAAGGGGGTGCGGTACTTGAGCGAAGGTGAGGCTATCACGCTGTTGAGCATGACTTCGAGCGCGGTCTCGACCGGCACGCCGCCCTTGATCGCCAGCAGCAGCCCTTCGCAGAAACTGACGAATTGCGTTTGCAGGTTGAGGTTAATGGCAATCTTCAGGAGCACGGCCTGACCATTTTTGCCGACGTAGTTCACTTTTGGGCCGATATCGAGCAAAATCGGTTTGACCTGCTCAAAAATATGCTTGTCGCCGCCCACCATCAGGGACAGGTTGCCCTGTTCGAGGGTGATAACGCTGCCAGACACGGGCGAGTCGAGCATATGCGCGCCTTTTTCGACCACCTGCGAGGCGAGGTGACGCGAGACAGCGGGGCTGACGGTACTCATATCAATGTATATCTTACCCGTACCCAGGCCAGCCAGTATACCATCGGGGCCGTTAAATACTTCATGCAACGCGGCGGTGTTTGTGACCATGGTGAAAACCGTGTCTACCGACTCTGCTACAGCTCGCGGCGATTCGCCCCAACGCATTCCGGCGTCTAACAGCCATTGAGCTTTTGACTTTGTGCGATTGTAGCCTGTAACGGTATGACCGGCATCCAGTAGTCGCTTTGTCACGCGACTCCCCATAGCTCCCAGTCCGACAAATCCAATAGTAGCCATGACTACCTCCAACTAAATAAAGCAAAGAACGCGATGTACCGCGTCCCTACAGCCATTTGGAATTGGAAAAATCACGTACATCCTCGCGTACCTGTTGCAAGTGCGAACGCATGGCAGCGCGCGCAGCTTCAGGTTCGCGCCGTATCACGTTATCCAAAATACGCTTATGGTGTATTTGCCCGCGCTGCGGACCACCTTCGACCTGAAAGACCTGTTTGCGTTGTTCGCTCAGCAAATTTACGATTGAGTTTATGAGCATCATAATAAGAGCGTTCTGCGTTGCTTGCGCTAGCGCCTCGTGAAAACGATTATCGGCGGCAATGAAGGCATCGGCATTGTTCAGGTTCTCGTCCATGGTCGCAATCGCCTCGCGCATAGCCGCAATCTCTTTTTCCGTAGCCCTCACGGCGGCCAGGGCCGCAATTTCGGTCTCAAGAATGCCACGCACTTCCACCAGATTATCCGAGCCGCCCACTTCCCCCAGCTTCAATCTCATGACGAGACCTATCGAGTCCTGCATGGCTTCATGAGCGCCATCAATCACAATGGTACCCCTGCCGGGACGCATATCAACCAGCCCCTTTTGCGCGAGGATTTTCATGGCTTCCCGCACTGCCGTGCGACTGACATGAAACTGTTCCGCCAGCTCGCGTTCGGTAGGCAGGCGATCACCACTACGCAGTTCACCCTGCAAAATCCGCGTTTCGATTTGCATCGCGACCTGCTCAAATACCCTGGCCGATTGAATTGGAGTATACATTCATGCTCCCCGGACACGCGAATTTACGCTGATGAATCTTATCGAAACGCGACGAAATCACCTGATGGTTTAATCATCATAC
>DAHVFL010000315.1 GCA_027316975.1 Chloroflexota bacterium
CGCAGGCTTTTCTCGATGGCAACAAACGGACGGCCTTTGCTGCCTGTGATGTATTCTTACGTCTGAATGGAATCGTTATTGTTGGAGACCCTATCGAATCGGCTCTACAGTTAGAAGCAGTGGCTGAACGAAGCGATGATCTCGAAGCAGTAACCAATCGTTTCGAAGTCTGGTTGCGAGTTCATATCCGTCCACGGGAGTAAGAACCTGACGCTCACAATGGGCGTAAAGCAAGCCACTATGCCTACTACTCTTGCGTTTTCGGGGATGGAAGCATATACTTGAAATTGAATTGTGTACCGTCTGTCAGTTATTGTGTTGTAGCATACACCCTTTATCCAGTAGTGAGATGGTCAGATATGACGATGGAGGATACTTCGGAGGGAAATAGGGCTGAAGCAATGGGCGAACTGGAGAAGGAGGAGAGGCAGTCAGTGCAAGGATATATTGCCATCAAAGGGACGCGCAATGGTTTGCTTTTAACCCTGGAACCAGAGACGCCTTTTAGCGATTTGCTGACCGCGCTTTCTGAACGATTGGCCGAGGCACCGGGTTTCTTTCGTGGCGCTTCGCTGGCTCTTGATACCACGCGCCGCTCGTTGCAACGCGGCGAGCGGACCCAGCTTGAGGCGCTACTTGCCTATTACCATATGTCTGTTGCCGAGCAGGAGCCGCCGGCTCTCACGTTTCTCACGCCTGATGCGCAGGAGAATGGACGGAAGGCGTCGGGTGATCTGGTGGAGTTGGCTGTTGCACAGGTGACCGACCAGCAAGCGCAAAATGGACAGGCCATGGCGCGCGAAACGGATGATACGCTGTTCCTGCGACGGACAGTGCGATCTGGACAGGCTATTCATCATGCCAGCAATGTAGTTGTGATGGGTGATGTCAACCCCGGCGCGGAGATTGTGGCGGGTGGTGATATTGTTGTGTGGGGCGTATTGCGCGGTATGGTACACGCGGGCTATCCCGACAATGAGCAATCGGTGGTCTGCTCGCTTTTGCTGGCCCCGGTGCAGTTGCGTATTGCCCACCTGCTCTCGCGCCCGCCGGAGGGATATGAAGCGCAGCCGCGCCCGGAAGTTGCTGCTATTCGGAACGGCCAGATCGTCGTCGAAGCGTGGATCAACGGACGCCCGCCACGCAAATGATCTATTTCGTAGTATCGTCACCGTAGTTGCTTTCATGGAGACGCAAATGGACAGTCGGGTAATTACCATCACATCAGGGAAGGGCGGTGTTGGCAAGACCACGACCACGGCGAATCTGGGGACAGCCCTGGCAATGATGGGTAAAAAGGTTGCGGTTGTCGATTCGGATATCGGTCTGCGCAACCTTGATGCCGTTTTGGGATTGGAGAATCGCATTGTCTACGACCTTGTCGATGTGGTTGAGGGACAATGTCGTTTGCGCCAGGCGCTCATCAAAGATAAGCGGCAGCCTGAATTATACCTGCTGCCAGCAGCGCAGACGCGCGATAAGAATGCTGTGAATAGCGTCCAGATGGAGCAACTGTGCCAGCAACTGCGACCGGAGTTCGATTACATTATCATCGATTCGCCCGCGGGTATCGAGCAGGGTTTTCGCAATGCGATTGTGGGCGCGGACGAGATCATCATTGTGGCGAACCCGGAAATGGCCTCGGTGCGCGATGCTGATCGTATCATCGGGCTGGTAGAATCGGCGGGCAAGCCTGAGCCGCGCCTGATTCTCAACCGGCTGCGTCCCGAAATGGTGCGGCGGGGTGATATGATGGATGTGGCGGATGTGCTGGAGGTGCTGGGTGTCGATTTACTCGGCATCATTCCTGAAGATGAAAACATTATCATCGCCATTAACAAGGGTGAACCTATTGTGTATGATAAACGCACTAAAGCGGGACGGGCCTATTTCAACGCGGCCCAGCGTATCCTGGGCGAGGAAGTGCCGCTTGAAGAGGTGACGGAAGCCACATCGCTGATGGAACGCCTGCGGCGATTGATGGGATTTGGTCCCGCGTTAACTGAAAGACGTGTACGTTCATAGCCATCCTGAATGAAGGAGGCGAAAGTTATGGGTGTGTTTGAATTTATGATCGGTCGAAAGAAGCCTACTCCCGGTGAAGTGGCGAAGGAACGTTTGAAGGTGGCTCTGGCTCATGATCGCATCAAAGTCAATCCGGAGTTACTGGAACTTATCAAGCATGATCTGCTCAAAGCGATCTCGCAGCGTATGGAGATCGACGAGCAGCACGTGCAGGTGAACATGGCCCGCGAGGGCGGATTCGACAAAATCCTGGCCGATATGCCCGTCAAACGCCAGAAAATCGCGTTTGAATGGGACCCTCCTTCCCACTCTCCGGCAGCCAGCGCCCTCAAGGGCGGCCCATTACATGTTGAGATCGAGCGGATGCGCGACGATAAATAAGACAACAAATGCAGGGGAATGCCTTGCAAGGCATTCCCCTGCATTTGTTGTCTGGAAAATCCTATTTAACCACGATGGTATAAGGGATGCGCATGATGTACAGGGGACACATACGGCCCTTCTGACAAATGGCTTTACCGTAGAAGTCTACCTGGGTCGTGCCGGTACCCTGCGCGGTAAACCTCCATACACACATCTGTGAGGCGGTCACCGCATAACCTGCTGGCCCTTGCAGTTGCAGCTCGCCCTGGGAGGCTGTGGGGCCTGTCCAGGCCTGCCCAAACGGCAGGTCGATCTCAACCACGTCGCCCACGCGCGCTGTGATAGTGGCATTGCTATCGGATTGTTTCAGCACGATTTTCGCGGGCGAGGGCACGGTTGTCACGACTGTACCGGGACACCCATTGACTCTCGCGGTGGCAGGGGGAGTCGCTGCTGGTGTCGATCCCGCGCCTGTAGTCGTCGTCGTTCCCCCGCTCGTATTCGAGCCACAGGCAGCCAGTGCAAAAACCAGCAAGACGAGAATTGAACCCGGCGCAAACCAGGTGCGCGGCTGGAAGCTATGAACGTTACGCATGTTTTCTTCTCCTGATACTCTACTGCTACAAACAAACTTGATACATATGATACCTTCTTATTTCAGGACGTTTCATGCTTATGAAAAGTTCCCCTGCATTCTAAATGAACGTACCGGTGATAAGAAGTTTCATAGTGGCGCACGAGCCAGGGTGGGACTTGCCTTTCATTTAGCAGGTTTTTTAGGAAAGGAGCCAGCGAGATGGGAGACTGTCATCCCTTCACTGCGTTCAGGGCAGGCTCTGAGTGCAGCGAAGGATTGCACGCTGCCGACGAGAGATCCTTCGCTGCGCTCAGGATGACAGGACCAGTGGTGATCGGGAAAAATCATGAGGGATAGGGGGCCTTGTCCCGATAGATTACGTTAAGTGCGCTAACTCTGCCGCAAGACACGTTTATTTTGTCAGGACTTTTGACACCGTAAAAGCGGGGTACAAAAGCGGTGAAATACACTTTACGGGCATATACTTGTGGGTTGGCGTCGTATCCGGGAGTTTGTTATCGTATCTATGATCCCTGGGGGTCGTTCGGGTGGCCCAAAAGTCACCCTGGCGGAGAGTTTTAGTATGCAACGTAATGTAGCGCGAAATAGCCTGTTTATCGTCATCTCTCTCCTGTTGATTGGCGCCAGTTTGCTGGCAATCTCTGTAGCGGCGCGCGCGGAGCAGAATTCGCCCAAAGTTTTGGACGGGCAGACCGCGCCGCTTGTGGCACAGGCGCAATTGTTGCAGGCTGCCAGTCCTGGACAGCAGTTGAATCTTTCGCTTGGCCTTCAGCCGCGCAATACGGCAGCATTGAATAGTTTGCTCAGTTCTCTCTATGATCCGCAATCGCCCCAATATCACCAGTTTTTGACACCCGATCAGTTTGAAGCGCTCTTCGCGCCGGCACCCGATTCGGTGCAACAGGTTGTCTCGTATTTGCAGAGCGCGGGTATGACGGTAACGAGCATTGCTCCCAACAATCTGCTGATCGACGCTACCAGCAGCGTTGCCCAGGCAGATGCAGCCTTTAGCACGACCATCAATAATTACCAGCTTGGCAGCCAGGTTTTTTATGCCAATGCTACGCCGCCAGTGGTGCCTGCCGCCATCAGCTCGTTGATTACTTCGATTGGTGGCCTGGATAATAGCACGCAGTACCAGCCGCTTTACCGGCGTCTGGCAGGGAAAGGACGCCTGGCAAAGCTCGCGAACGGGCCGGCCAGTGGCTATGGGCCAAAAGATCTAGTGGGGGCGTATAACGCCACGCCGCTGCAAAGCGCTGGCCTGCTGGGAGATAAGCAGACTATCGCACTTTTTGAACTGGACGGCTACCAATTGTCGGATGTAGCGCAATACTTCGCTACCTATGGCATAGCGACCCCCTCTATCAGTAATGTGCTGGTTGATAACTTCAGCGGTACGGCGGGGCAGGGAGCCATCGAGGTTGAACTGGATATTGAGGTGGCGGGCGCGCTGGCCCCACGTGCCAGTCAGATCGTCTATGAAGGACCGAATACGACACAGGGCGTGAACGATACGTATAATCAAATTGTGCATGACCGCAAAGCGCAGGTCGTCAGCATTAGCTGGGGTCTATGCGAGTCTAGCAGTGGCGCGGCAGAGTTGCAGACGCTCGATACTATTTTCAAGCAGGGCGCAGCCGAGGGCATGTCGTTCTTTGCCGCCTCCGGCGATTCGGGCGCGTATGATTGCAACGATAGCAACCTGGCTGTGGATTCGCCCGCCAGTGATCCCTACATCACGGGTGTGGGCGGCACTACCCTGCAATTGAATGCCGGCGCTTATGGTAGCGAAACGGTCTGGTCGAATGCCTCTGATACGCAGCGCAGTCCCAAAGGCGCGGGCGGCGGCGGCGGCATAAGCAATACGTTCGCGCTGCCAGCGTGGCAGACGGGCCAGGGCGTTATCAATGTGAATAGCAGTGGCGCTCCCTGTAACGCGCCAAATGGACAATATTGTCGCCAGGTGCCGGATGTCTCAGCAAACGCTGACCCCGCGAGCGGTTATGCCATCTATTGTACGGTCAACAACGCGGGTTGCTCCCCGGCTGGCTGGCTAAATGTGGGTGGAACCAGCGCCGCCGCGCCCCTGTGGGCGGGCAGCATGGCCCTCATCAACCAGTATTTGCTGTCGAAAGGCAAAACGGTGGTCGGCTTCGCCAATCCCGCGCTGTATGGCATCTTCAATGCGCAGCAGTCGCTGCCGGCTTTTCACGATGTGACCAGTGGCACCAATCTATATTACCCGGCGGCGGCTGGCTATGATATGGCGAGCGGCATTGGCTCGCCCGATATCAATAACCTGGCGCAGAACCTGCTAGACTCCAGCAGTCCAACACCCACGCCTACCCCAACCAGTACACCGGTACCCTCACCAACCGTGACATTAACGCCCTCGCCGACTAACACGCCCAGTCCAACTCCTACGCCGCCGACGCTCATCATACAGAATGGCGGCTTCGAGAAAGGGCAGGCGCCCTGGCAAGAATCGTCATCGGGCGGCTACCAGATAATCCAGGACCTGAACGAGCATTCGGGGGCCAATAGCGCCTACCTGTGCGGCTACCCGGGCTGTGTTGATCGCATCTCCCAGACCTTTAGCGTGCCTGCCAGCTATACGAAGCTCACTGTTACGTACTGGTGGTACTCCGATACCAACAAGAATACGCGGCAATGCCTGGATAACTTCAACAGCCGCCTGCAAACTCCTTCCGGGCAGTTGATAGCGAATTTGCAGTCGAGCTGCAATACTAATGTGACCAACAACTGGGTAGTAGAGACCTTCGATGTGTCGCGGTTGCTGGCCTCCTTCAAGG
>DAHVFL010000316.1 GCA_027316975.1 Chloroflexota bacterium
CTGCTTATCAACGGCGTAGACATCAACGCCGTTAATAGTTACCGACGTTATCAAGCGGCGGTCAGCAAGATTGAGCACAACGCTGATGGGTTTTTCCACAGTATTGGTACGGCTCAAGTTGTTGCTAACGATACGAAATATGATGAACCCGAGCAGTGAAACTCCCAATAGCGAAACAAGCACAGGAATACCTGCGCGCATCCAAATGTTCCGCTTTTTTGATGCTTTCTGAGTAGAGCGAGTCGAATTGGGGTCTCGTGGTTCCTGGTTATCGTGTTGAGGCATTTGCATGAAATATAGTTCGATCCTTCTAAAGTACAGTGGCATCGGCAACCGGAAAGGAAGCCCCTACAAATACAAAGAATTGACCATTCACCCCCAGGCAAAAGGTCATACGCAAAACGGTGCAAGCTGTATTGCTGTGTTTCAAGTTGATTGGTACGTTTGAAGTATACCCTATAGAGTAGTGGGAATCAAGTATTGTTTAGTTGTTTTCAGACATGTGGAGAGAGTACCTGTCATCCCTTCGCGTCGCTTTGTCATCCTGAGCGCAGCGAAGGATCTGGCTCGCCGTACGCAGAGATCCTTCGCTGCGCTCAGAGCTTGCCCTTGAGCGCAGCGAAGGGATGACAACCAGGGCACGTCTCACGTTCGCTCACGGGAAGCCTTCTCTCCACATGTCTGAAGTTGTTTGGAGCGGATTCTGGCGAAAAGCGCTAGTTCCCCTTGATTTTATGGCTTTTTCGGTATATAGTTTCCACAGGCTAACTTACTTTTTTACAGGTTATTACTATCTTTACCGGCACTTTCCGGTTCTGAACAACGCGAGGAATGTTCATTGTAGTGTCATACCTGTAGTACGTTCTGGCTAGTACTTCTTACGCATCGTCTCCATTGGAAGTCAACCGATTATGGCATTCAAAGAGAGGTGTTCCCCATGAATGATTCATCAGTTCAGTCTTCCTCAAACCGCTGGGTCATCGCCGGTGCCGCTTTCCTGATGCAGCTTGCGCTTGGCGCTGTGTACGCCTGGAGCGTTTTCCTCACTCCGGTAATGAAGCTGTACAGTGTAAGTAAACCACAGGCGAACCTCACCTTTACAATTACGTTGGTGGCGCTTGGTATCACCGCCGGGTTTGGTGGCTACCTCAACAGTCGTTTTGGCCCTCGTACAATTGCAACAGTAGCCGGCATCCTTTACGGTGTGGGTGTCTTCCTGGCGTCATTTGTCGCACCCAACATTACGCTCCTGTATCTCACGTATGGCGTCATCGGGGGCATTGGCCTGGGGCTTGGCTACATTGTGGCCCTGGCAATGCTGATTAAATGGTTCCCCGACCGCAGAGGTTTCATTACCGGCCTGGCCGTTGCCGGATTTGGTGGCGGAGCCGCGATTACCGGGCCGATTGCCTCCAACCTGCTCCTGCCCTCATTAAAGCTCAATACCACGTTTTTCTGGCTGGGCATCATCTACTTCGTCGTGGTAGTAGTGGCGGCGCAGTTCTTCCGTAAAGCGCCGGACGGCTACGCCCCCGCGGGCTGGACGCCTTCGGTACAGCAGCAAACGGTTCGTTCTACACGCGAGGATACACTGGGACAGGCCTTGAGCAGCCCCCGGTGGTATGTGCTGTGGCTTATCCTGGCATTGAACGTCACGGCGGGCGCGGCGTTGATCTCGGTAGCCGCGCCGCTGGCAAGCAATTTTACCGGCGTCGCGCTGACAACCGCTTCGGCGCTGGTAGTGACCATTTCCATCTTCAACGGCGTGGGCCGCCTCTTCTGGGGCTGGGTGTCGGACTTCATTGGACGCCCATACACGTTCCTGAGCCTGTTCGTGATCCAGATCGTGGCCTTTGCCCTCATGCCGTTGATCGGTAAGGGACAATTTGCCCTGCTCTTTATCCCCGCGTCCATCATTGGACTCTGCTATGGCGGGGGATTTGGCACCATGCCAGCCTTCGCGGCTGACTTCTTCGGGCCAAAGAATGCCGGGACAATCTACGGCGTGATGCTGACGGCATGGAGCGCGGGAGCGATTGTGGGACCGATTCTGATCGCCAGCGTCGATTTTCGAACCGCGCTCTACATCATCGCGGTTATTATGGCGATCAGCACCATCTTGCCAATTATAGCGCGCGTGCTTGTCCGCCGGCAGAGCGCGGCTACGCAGGCCGCCGCCGGGCAGTAAGAAACCAATCTGTAAAGGGCGGAGGTGCGCGGGGAGAGGACGCTTGCATCCTCTCCCCGCGCACCTCCGCCCTTTACAGATTGACACCTGAAACTGGGGGGCATGTTAAAAAGTGTTACAATATGATAAAGCAATCTGGTCCGGTCATCATCGTCTAGCAGAGAAGGATGCTGTCCTATGCAAGAACGTAGAATGCTACCAATGCTCCCCCAACCGGCGCAGGCGCTCGTCTCGGATGTGATGGAATTCGGCTCAAAAGTACAGCCATTCAGCAGCGAGAGCCGCGAAAAAGCTCCACGTATTCGCGACGCGAAGGTCGTGCATAGCGTGTGTCCCTATTGCGCGGTAGGGTGCAGCCTGAATGTGTACGTCAAAGAGGGCAAGGTGATCGATATCGAGGGCGATCCCACCAGCCCGGTCAATCACGGCACGCTCTGCCCCAAGGGTTCGGCCACGTTCCAGTACACCGTGAACTCCAGCCGCCTGACGCAGGTGTTGTATCGCGCTCCCTACAGCGACCACTGGGAGGTGAAATCGCTGGATTGGGCCATGGAGCAGATCGCGCAGCGCGTCAAGAAGGCACGCGACGAAACCTTTGTGGAGCGGCTGCCGGACGGGCGCGAGGTCAATCATACGCCGGGCATCGCCTCGCTGGGCGGGGCGACGCTGGACGTTGAGGAGAACTATCTGATGAAGAAGCTCCTCAACGGCGGGCTGGGTATCGTCTCGATTGAGAACCAGGCCCGTATCTGACACAGCTCCACTGTACCCGGTCTGGGTACATCGCTGGGGCGTGGCGGAGCCACCACTTTTCCACAGGACCTTGTGCATAGCGATGCCATTTTAATTATGGGCAGCAATATGGCGGAGGCCCACCCCATCGCGTTCGCTACCGTGGTGAAGGCGAAGGAACTGGGGGCAAAGGTCATCCATGTTGACCCGCATTATTCGCGCACATCCGCCCTGGCAAACCTGTACGTGCCGACGCGGGCGGGCGGCGACATCGTGTTTCTGGGCGCGATCATTCGCCATATCCTGGAGAATAACGGCTATTTCTCCGATTACGTGGTCAATTATACCAACGCGGCCACCCTGGTGCGCGAAGATTTTCAGGATACCGAGGAACTGGATGGGCTGTTCTCTGGCTATGATGCAGAATCGGAGACCTATAACGATCAGAGTAGCTGGGATTACGAACGCGATGCAGACGGCAGGCCGCTGACCGACCCGACGCTGCAACACCCGCGCTGCGTGTTCCAGATCATGCGCCGCCATTTCGCGCGCTACACGCCGGAGATGGTGGAAGAGGTATGCGGCGTGTCACGCGAGCAGTGGTTGCTGGTGGCGCAAACGCTGATCGAGAATTCAGGACGCGAGCGCACTACGGCCATTTGTTACGCGGTAGGCTGGACGCAGCAATCCAAGGGCGTGCAGATTATCCGCGCCGCCGCCATCATTCAACTGCTGCTGGGCAACATTGGACGGCCCGGCGGCGGTATCATGGCGCTGCGCGGCCACGCCTCGATCCAGGGTTCGACCGATGTACCTACCTTGTATGATTTGCTGGCGGGGTATATGCCGCAGCCAGCCGCGATAGTAACGCCGCGACCGCACTCCGAAAATTCGCCAAATTCGACGACGTGGGGCGAGAAGCATGACGTTCACTCGCACGCGCAATCGCAGCAGACGCTGCAAGAATATATTGATTCATCGGGGCAAAAGCTCGGCTGGTGGTCCAACTTCCCGGCGTATATGCGCAGCCTGCTGCAAGCCTGGTATGGAGATGCTGCCAACGAGGAAGAGGGCAATTGCAGTTATCGCCTGATCCCCAAGATGGTCGGGGATCACTCGCACCTGGTGACGAGCTATGCCATGCTGGACGGCAAGGTCAAGGGCTACCTGCTCTTCGGGCAGAACCCGGCGGCGGGCAGCACCAACTCACGCATGCAGCGTAAGGCGTTGGAGCAACTGGACTGGATGGTGGTGCGCGACCTGTACGAGGTCGAATCGGCGGCCTTCTGGTATAAGCAACCCGGTTTCGGGCCAGAAGCCAGCGCCGTTGATTCGAGCAAGATCAAGACCGAAATCTTCCTCATGCCTGCCGCCGCCTCTACGGAGAAAAAGGGCAGCTTCACCAACACGCAGCGTATGCTCCAGTGGCGCGATAAAGCGGTTGACCCGCAGGGGGATGCGCGTTCTGATCTGTGGTTCGTCTACCACCTGGGAAAACGCCTGAAAGAACTGTACGCGGATAGCAAGCAGTGGCGCGACCAGGGGTTGCTCAACCTGACCTGGGATTATGACCCTGAGCATCCCGAAGAGGGGTCGCGCATTCTGGATGAGCCGGACGCGGAGCTTGTGCTGAAAGAGATCAACGGCTACTACGTGCGCCCGCCCGACGCGAAGGAGAGCGCGGGGAAAACGTATACCCTGCGCGATGCGCCGCATGTGCCGGGTTACGCGGTACTCAAGAACGACGGCAGCACGGCCTGCGGCTCGTGGATCTACAGCGGCGTGTATCCAGCTCCCGGTAAAAATCTGGCCGCCGCGCGCAATCCCGAAGGGCGCACCTTCCCAGGATGGGGCTACGCGTGGCCTGCCAACCGGCGCATCCTGTATAATCGCGCCTCAGCAGACCCGCAGGGGCGACCCTGGTCGGAGCGCAAGAAGTACGTGTGGTGGGACGAGGCCGAAAAGAAATGGACGGGCTACGATGTGCCGGACTTTCCGGCCAATAAGCCACCCGATTTTCGGCCAGCGCCGGGAGCGGTGGGCATGGATGCCCATTCCGGCAGCGATCCCTTTATTATGAAGCCCGACGGCAAAGCCTGGCTGTTTGTGCCCAAAGGCTTGAAAGATGGGCCGCTGCCTGCCCACTACGAACCCGCGGAATCGCCCGTGCATAACGCCATGTACCGCCAGCAGAGCAACCCGGCGGCCAAATACTTTCGCGACCGCCCCGACAATCGCCTGGCGGCGATTGGCGATGCAAACTATCCCATCGTGATAACCACGTACCGCCTGACCGAGCATCACGTCAGTGGGCCAATGACGCGCTGGATGCCCTGGCTCAACGCGCTGCAGCCCGCGCTGTTCGCCGAACTCAGCCCCGAACTGGCTGCGGAACGCCACATCCGGCATGGAGATTGGGTGAGTATCAACACGCCGCGCGGCGAGATCGAGGCACGCGCCATGGTGACGCGCCGGATGCGCCCGTTGTTTGTCTCAGGCCGCGTGGTGCATCAAATCGGCCTGCCCTTTCACTGGGGTTTCCAGGGCAAAAGCAAGGGCAGCATCACCAACGACCTTGCGCACATGGTGCTGGAACCGAACGTGAGTATCGAGGAGGCGAAGGCTTTTACCTGCAACATACGCCCCGGCAGGTTGGGGTGAGGGTGTTCGAGTGAATGGATTAAGGGAGAGGGAAAGGGAGAGGGGACGAGGGCGGGGACAAGGAGAGGGTGAACCAGGGCGGGGACAAGACCGTTTTATGCCAGGGCGGGGGCAAGAGGGTGAACCAGGGCGGGGGCAAGAGGGTGAACCAGGGCGGGGGCAAGCCCCGCCCCTACCCTATTACGATTCCAGAACGCAAAGCCTGTGCAGGGTACGGGCG
>DAHVFL010000317.1 GCA_027316975.1 Chloroflexota bacterium
GGCAAATGATAACAAAGAGGAGAGAGAGCGATATGTCACTACGCGAAGCCATTCAACGCTATCATGATCTCCTGAGCGACGACTTAGCGGCTGCATCGCAGGCGCAACTGGAAGCGCAGCAGGAGCAGCGCGGACTCATCTTTGGCGGGCGGCCATTGTGTACCGTGCTGCGCCCGCGTTTCATGACGCCGGAACAATATCGCTTTCTCCAGTCGCGCATGTCGATGCTGCTGCGCGCGTTTGACAAGGCCTATCAGGCCGCCATGCAAGACGCGGGCATTCGCAAACAATTCGGCCTGCTTGATTGGGAAGAGCAACTGGTACATCATGATCCCGGTTTCCGCGACCCCAGCCCGACCTCGCGTGTCGATACGTTTTTTGTCACCGATCGCGGTGGCTTGCGCCTGACCGAATATAATGCCGAGACGCCCGCCAGCCCCGCATATAATGACGCGCTGGCGGAGGTTGCTTACGGCCTGCCCGTCATGCGCGAATATCTGCGCCAGTACGAAGTGCGCCCGCTCCCCGCGCGCCACAGCGTCATGCACGCGCTGCTCGATGCCCACCAGCAGTGGGCCGGACATCACGAAAAGCCGCGTATCGCCATTCTCGACTGGCGCGAGGTGCCGAGCTACAGCGAATTTGTGCTCTTCGCCGACTATTTCCGCTCGCAGGGCTTCGAGTGTATTATCGCAGACCCACGCGAGGTCGAATATCGCGACGGTAAACTGGTAGCCGGGGATTTCCACATCACCTTGATTTACAAGCGCGTGCTGATTAGCGAACTGGTCGAGCGCGGCGGGCTTGACCACCCTGTCATGCGCGCTGTGCTTGACGGCGCGGTCTGTATGGTCAATCCGTTCCGCTGCAAAATTTTGCATAAGAAGGCCAGCCTCGCCGTTTTGAGCGACGAACGCAACGCCGCGCTCTTCAATATGGAAGAACTGGCCGCCATCGACGCGCACATCCCCTGGACGTACCGCGTAGAGGAACGCCACGCGCGTTACCGGGGCCAATTGATAGACCTGTTACCCTATATCTTTGAACATCGCGAACACTTCGTACTCAAGCCGAACGACGAATATGGCGGTAAAGGCATCGTTTTAGGCTGGGAAGTCGATGCAACCACCTGGGGCCAGGCCATCCAGACCGCGCTTCAAGAACCCTATATCGTGCAGGAACGGGTCGCCATTCCCAGCGAAGCCTACCCCGGCATGATCAACGGGCATGTTGAACTGAATGATCGGATGCTGGACACCAACCCTCTGATATTTTATGGCGGCTATATGGATGGCTGCCTCTCGCGCCTTTCCCAGGAGGCGCTGTTAAATGTCACTGCCGGCACAGGTTCGGCGGTGGCTACGTTTGTCGTGGAAAAGCGTTAGCGATATGCAATGGGGGGCCAAATGTATCTCGCCCATGTTGCCAGGAGGAGCCATATATGAAAGCGCCATCACTTACCATCGGCATCGAAGAAGAATATCAGATCATCGACCCCCAGACGCGGGAGCTGCGATCCTATATCACACAGATTCTAGAGGAAGGGCGTCTGATCCTGAAGGAACAGGTCAAGCCTGAACTGCACCAGTCTATTGTCGAAGTAGGCTCCTCGGTGTGCCAGACGCCAGCCGAGCTGCGCATAGAGCTGAAGCGCCTGCGCCGCGCCATCATGGAACTGGCGGGCAAGAATGGCTTAAAGATCGCCGCCGCCGGCACCCACCCCTTTTCTTCGTGGATGGAGCAGGATATTACCCCCATGGACCGCTATGCCGGGGTGAAAAATGACATGCAGGAACTGGCGCAGCGCCTGTTGATCTTTGGCACTCACGTACATATCGGTATCGAAGACCGTGAATTTCTAATCGACGCCATGAACGTTGTGCGCTACTTTCTGCCGCACCTGCTCTGCCTGTCAACCAGTTCGCCTTTCTGGATGGGACGTACCACCGGTCTGAAATCCTATCGCAGCATCATCTTCCGCAACTTCCCGCGCAGCGGCATTCCGCGCTCTTTCCAGTCGTGGTCAGACTTTAGCTACATGGTGGATACGCTGGTGCAAACGCACTCCATCCCCGATGGCTCTAAAATCTGGTGGGACGTGCGCCCCAACTATTCCTATCCCACACTGGAATTTCGCATCTGCGACGTATGTACGCGCGTGGATGAAGCCGTATGCATCGCCGCCATCATCCAGGCCATCATCGCCAAATTGTGGAAGCTGCGCTGCGACAACATGACCTTCCGCGTCTACCCCCTCGACTTGATCGAGGAGAACAAATGGCGCGCCGTGCGCTACGGGCTGGAAGGAAAGTTAATCGACTTTGGCAAACAAGAAGAATTGCCCGCTCGCACTCTCATACGCGAGTTGATCGAATGGTTCATAGCCGATGTCGTCGATGAACTCGGCAGTCGCCAGGAAATAGAATACGCCTATCGCATTTTGGACGAGGGTTCAAGCGCCGACCGCCAGCTTGCCACCTTCCAGCGTACAGGCGATTTGAAAGCCGTGGTTGACCAGTTAATCGTGGAGAGCGAAGAAGGAGTCTTCTCCTGAATCCCTCGTATAGAGTAGGAACCCATGACACGTACCATCACGATAGAAGATCTCTATCAATTTAAAATTCTGAGCAGGCCGCGTATGTCGCCCGATGGGCAGCGCGTAGCCTTTGTCGTCACCACCATCGATGAGCGCAACCATGCCTATCGCACCGCTATCTGGGTCATCCTGGCGCGTGGCGGCGAAGCGTCGCGCTTCACCAGTGCGAGTACGAACGCGCACAGCCCGGCCTGGTCGCCCGACAGGCGCTTTCTCGCCTTTGTCTCCGACCGCGAAGGCGAACCTCTGGACAAGGATGCCACCCGCGAGCAGAAGGCCAGCAAAGGCAAGTCCCAAATCTGGCTGATGCCCGCCGATGGCGGCGAGGCGCGCCAGCTCACCACCATGCCACATGGCGCATCGCACCCACAATGGTCGCCCGACAGCTCGCGCATCCTCTTTGAAGCAACGGTTGCTCCACTCGATGAAGAAAGCGCAGACGGCAAGCCCCTGCCCAAAGTGCGTGTCATCGACAGGTTATTCTATCGACTGGATGGCGTTGGTTTTATTCATGATCGCCGCCACCACCTCTTTCTCATCGACGCAGCCGGTGGCGACGCGCGGCAACTCACCGGTGGCGATTGGGATGATCGCGATGCGTCCTGGTCGCCTGATGGCTCGCGCATCGCCTTCGTTTCTAGCCGGGGCGAAGATCGCTGGAGCCTGCCCTGCTTCGACATCTACACGCTCGGCATTGACAACGGCCAGCCCACCGCACTGCGCCACCTCACCAACGGTACGCTTTCATGCGCCTCGCCATCCTGGTCTCCCGACGGTCAGACCATTGCCTTTACAGGCGCGCTGCGCCTGCGTTCGGTCAGCCACAACGAAGTCTATACCATCGATGCTAACGCGCAGCAAAGCGCGGTCCGTGCCCTCTCACATGAATTTGAAGGCAGTTGCGGCGACTGGACCAACAGCGACACCACTGACGAACAATTAATGCCCCCGCCTGCCTGGTCGCGCGACGGCAAGACGCTCTACGTCTTAGCTTCGCAGCGCGGCGCATCGCGTGTCTACGCCATCTCCACCGGTGGCTCCGGCAAACAGCCGCCCACACTCACACCGGGAGGCGTGGACGCGCTCGACTTCTCGCTTGACCAGTCCAGAAGCACGCTGCTCATCCTCATCGAAGACCCTACCCGCGTTGCCGAAATTTTTGCCTGCTCGCTCACCACGCCGGGAGCCTTGCGCCGCCTGACCTCGTTCAACGATGACCTGTTCAACGAATTGCAACTTACTGCTCCCGAACACATCACCTACGCGGGCGCGGACGGCTGGCCCATGGACGGCTGGATACTCAAGCCGCCCGACTTCGACCCCGCGCGCAAGTACCCGTTGATCGTCGAGATTCACGGCGGCCCCAATACACAGTATGGCTACGGTTTTATCCATGAAATGCATTTGCTGGCCGCGAATGGCTACGTCGTATTGTATACCAACCCCCGCGGCAGCATCGGCTACGGGCACGACTTTGCCCTGGCCGTGCGCGGCGCGTGGGCCGAAAAAGACCCCGACGACATCCTGGCCGGAGTAGATGCCGTGATACAAAGGGGCTACATCGATGAACAACGGCTCGGCGTCATGGGCGGCAGCTACGGCGGCTTCATGACCAACTGGCTCATCAGCCACAGCACCCGTTTCAAAGCAGCCATCACTGACCGCAGCGTCACAGATCGTTCATCCTTCTTCGGCAGCAGCGACATCGGCTGGAAGTTCGCTGTTGATGACCTGGAAAGCACGCCCTACGAAGAACCCGAACGGCACCGGCAAATGTCTCCTATCACCTATGTGCGTGATATTCATACGCCCCTGCTCATCATCCACAGCGAAAGCGACTTGCGCTGCAACATCGAGCAGGCCGAACAACTCTTCGCCGCCCTCAAATACATGGGCCGCGAAGTGCTCTTCGTGCGCTTCGAGGGCCAGAGTCACGGCCTCTCGCGCAGCGGTCACCCGCACTCCCGCCTGGAACGGTTGCGGCATATTAAGAGCTGGTTCGAGAAACATTTATAAGGCCAATTCTCACTTCATGAATTTGAACGACCACCTCCAGTGTTGTCATCCTGAGCGCAGCGAAGGACCTCTACATTGCCGACGAGAGATCCTTCGCTGCGCTCAGGATGACAGTATGTGGCCTTCCATACATTCCAGATACGTCCTCGACCCTCTCGACAGGCCGCTTCCGCTATGGTACACTTGTGCCACAATACAAGAAATGGTGGGGTATCAAGTATGGCAAAACAATGGGATTCCTTTATGAAGCTGCTGGTGGAGGCGAATAAACAAGACCTTGTATCATTCTTGCTTCCCGGAGCCACATTTGAAAAAGAACTCAACAGCGAAATGCAGAGCCGTGTCCTGGAAGCCGATTTGTTGTACGTGGTCAACTGGGATGGTATGCAAGTTATCTTGCATGTCGAATTCCAAAAGCGGCGCGATGGCGACATGGGCAGGCGACTCTGGAAATATAATGCGCAAACGACCATCATCACCGACATGCCTGTATGCTCATTTGTGATATACCTGCAACGCGATGGCAATGTGGTACAATCACCATATGAGTTACCACACCCACTTAAGAAAGTGGTACACCTGTTTTTCTTCGACACCGTCAAGCTCTGGGAGATTCCTGGGGCATTCTTAAAACAGGAAGGGATCGAGGGATTGCTTCCCTTGCTCCCCTTAACACAAAATGGCATCCGCCATGAAGTTATAGACGACATGATCGTCAGTCTTGATCTTGCGGGGAAAAGTGATTTACTTCCGCTCGCCTACGCCTTTGCATCGCTCGTCTTCAAGAGCGCGGAAGACCGCGATTGGCTCAGAAAGAGGTTTACCATGTTATCAGAAGACATTTTTGAAGACTCCTGGGCCTACCAGGAAATGATAGCCAGAGGACTACAAAAAGGGTTTGAAAAAGGACTTCACGAAGGACGCGAAAAGGGACTTCACGAAGGAGAGCTGCAAGCATTGCGCAGTGTTATTGCCGATGTTGTGCAAGAACGTTTCCCATCGCTTGTACCCTTGTCTCTAGCCACATCCAGAAAATAGAAGATACGACCCTACTACGACGCTTGAGTGTAAAACTAAGCGCTGCTCAAACTGTCCAGGAGGCAGAGCAGGGTTTTAAAGCAAT
>DAHVFL010000318.1 GCA_027316975.1 Chloroflexota bacterium
GATAAAGACCGTCTTGGGCAAGTGTTCATCAACCTGCTCACCAACGCTGTGAAATACTCTCCAAAAGCGGAGAAGGTAGTTGTGCATCTTTCAGGGGACAGGCGCCAGGCGGTTGTGAGGGTGCAGGATTTCGGCATTGGCATAGACGCAATCCATCATCAAAAGATTTTTGAAAGGTTCTATCAAGTTACCGACCCGGAGGAAAGAACCTATCCTGGCCTGGGTATGGGTCTCTATATCTCAAGTGAAATCGTGGAAAGACACCACGGACGCATGTGGGTAGAAAGTAGAAAAGGCGAGGGTTCGCAATTTTCTGTGTCACTGCCTCTCTTAGAGGAAGCCTTGTGAATGTAATTCTTGCTCCACATAAAAAAACAGGCGGAAAGATACGTATGCAAAGCAAGCAAAAAAAGATTCTGGTGGTAGACGATGAGCCAGATATTTTAGAGTTCCTTCAGATTATTTTTGAAGATGCGGGATTTCTCGTCGATACCACCGATAAAGGCGAATACCTGGAAAAGCTCAATAATGGCGCGCTACCCGATGTCGTTCTGTTGGATATGTTGCTTTCAGGCAAGGATGGGCGGGATATTGTCAAGCATCTCAAAAGCCAGGAGAAGACAAAGCACATCCCGGTGATTATGTTTTCAGCGCATCCGAGCGCCGGGCAAACAGCGCTGGCGGCGGGAGCCGATGATTTTGTGGAAAAGCCGTTCGATATCGATACTCTTTTGGATAAGATCGCGCATTATTTCTAACAATTGTACCTCGATATTCACGTTTTCTTGCTACTTACGGCGGGTAAAGGGAGTACGTATTATGATTGACTTGCGCAGCGATACAGTTACGTTGCCCACGCCCCAGATGCGCGAGGCCATGTATCGCGCCGAGGTGGGCGACGATGTGTACGGCGAAGACCCGGCTATCAACCGCTTGCAGGAGATGGCGGCGGAACGATTGGGGAAAGAGGCGGCGCTGTTCGTTGCCAGTGGCACGATGGGCAATGCCTGCGCGATGCTGGCACATGCCGGGCGGGGGGAAGCGATCATTGTGGGGGATGAGTCGCATATTTATCGCTATGAAGGTGGCGGCGCGCCCATGCTGGGCGGCTGCCCGATGAAAGTTATACCGACAGAGCCGGATGGGATGCTTGATCCGCTCAAGGTGAAGCTCAATATTGACGACGGCAGCGATGAGCATTCCGCCCGGACCGTGCTGCTGTGCATCGAAAACACGCATAATCGCTGCGGCGGCACAGCGCTGAGCGTTGAGCAGGTGGAGATGCTGACCACGCTGGCACATGCGCACACTATGAAGGCGCATATGGATGGCGCGCGCGTGTTCAATGCCGCCGTCGCGCTCGATATTCCGGTCAGCGAACTTGTGCGCAGCGTTGATTCGGTGATGTTCTGCCTCTCCAAAGGGTTGAGCGCGCCGGTTGGTTCGCTGCTGGTGGGCAGTCGCGATTTCATTAAACGGGCGCACCGCGCGCGTAAGGCGCTGGGCGGCGGTATGCGCCAGGCGGGCATTCTGGCGGCGGCTGGCATCGTCGCTCTGGAGCAGATGGTTGATCGCATGGCGGAAGACCATGAAAACGCTCAACGGCTGGCGCATGGCCTGGCTGATTTTCCGCAGATCGATATAGCAGTAGAGCGCGTCATGACCAATATGGTCATGTTCTCGGTGCGCAACTCCGCGCAGGAATCGCTGACGGAGGCGGATACGCTGCAATTCCTGGCAAAGACGCAGGAACACGGCGCGTTGATGGGTACAATGGGCGGGGGCAAGATACGCGCTGTCACGCATTACGGCATCGATGCGCAGGATATTGCGGCGGCGCTGGCCGCTATTCGCCGCGCTTTGATTGAAATGCGCCTGTAAGTTTTTACAGCACTAAGGTGTTGACACTTCTTTCTTTTGCGCGGTAAGATCGAACTGAACAAATTTGTTTCACTGTGTATCATGGCAACGAGAGGAGCAGCGGAGCATGGCATTGACAAAGTTTGCCGGAGCGGTCGCCGTCATTACCGGGGGAGCCAGTGGCATCGGGTTTGCTACGGCCGGCGCGCTGCGCGAGCGGGGGGCGCATGTGGTACTGGCTGATATCAATGCAGATGGGTTGCTGAAGGCTCAGGAGGAACTTCGCCGGGCTACTGCTGGCGCGCAGGGCGAGATATTTACTGTTGCGGTAGATGTTACCAACGAAGTCCAGGTGCGGGGATTGATGAAACGGGCTGAAGAGGCGCTTGGTAGCATTGATCTTGTTGTGACCTGCGCTGGAATCGGGCGCGGCGGGCCAATTGACACATTCTCATCGGGCGATATGCAAAATTTGATGAATATCAACTTCATGGGAACCTATAATTGTGCGCAATCGGCGTTGCCTGCCATGCGGCGGCAAGGCTCCGGTTATTTTGTTTTCCTCAGTTCGGTGGCGGGCAAGCTGGGGACGCCGATGCTCTCAGGCTATTGCGCCAGCAAATGGGCAGTGCGCGGTTTCTCGGCGGCTTTGCGGGCGGAACTCTATGGCACGGGCATCGGCATTACGACCGTGTATCCGGCCTGGGTCGATACGCCGATGGTTCGACAGGAAACTGAGGACGAAATGCGCCTGCTCAATGTGCAGATTCTACTGACGCCGCAACAAGTAGCTTCCGAGATAGTGCAGGCCGTCACGGAGGGGAGACGCGATTTGACGCTCGCGCCCAATCCCGATATCGCCTTTGCGCTGCAATTGTTCACTGCCGACCAGGACAAGGCGGAAGATGTGATGGGGCAGGCGATACAACAGCAATTAGCCACTATGGCGCGCCAATCATCGTAACAAAGGGAGCAGCATGGAGAGCCAACACGGCATCAATGGCATGCATGGAACACATGACAGCGGCTTGTATGGTCCTGATAGTATGGCCTGGAAAATCGGGCGCGAAGTGGTAGTTTTGCTGGGTGGTTCGCGCGCGATACTGATGCAGCTGGCTCATCCACTGGTGGCGATGGGAGTGAGCAGGCACAGCAGCTATATGAGCGATCCTTTTGGCAGGGCCGTTCGCACCTTCATGCATGGTGAGTGGCTGATGTTCGGGTCGCTCGAGAAGGCGCACAAGGCCGCGCGCGAGATCAACCACCTGCATAAGGGCGTGCATGGAACGCTGCCTATCGAGGCGGGAGCTTTTCGTCCTGGCACGCCCTACGATGCGCGTTATCCTGAGCTGCTGCTGTGGGTTCATGCCACGCTGGTCGATACGCTGCTGCTGTGTTACGACCTCTTTATTGGGCCACTCACGCTGGCCGAGCAGGACGAGTATTACCAGCAATCCAAGCTAGAAGCGCGCCTGCTGGGTCTGTTGCCGCAAGATATGCCTGGCAGCGTGGATGATTTACGAGCCTATGTGCATGATGTCGTGCATAGCAATACGCTGGCGGCCACGCCTCACGCGCGCAGGCTCGCGCAACAGGTGCTTTTTCCGCCAGCGCCCACTATCCTGCGCCCGGCCATGCATCTTAATTACCAGCTAACCTGCGCGTTGTTGCCTCAACCGGTGCGCGAAATCTACGGGATCGAATGGGATGGGAGACGCCAGCGTCTTTTTGACGTATCAGCATGGGGTATGCGCAAGATCATTCCGCGCCTGCCGATGTACCTGCGCGAACTGCCGGTGACACGGCGCATCATCAATCAAACACTGCAAGCATCGTAGAGCATAAGCTAATCGCTCATTCTATTCTGGTGGAAGGGTCGCCTGCCTTGACAGGTAGCGCGGCGGGTGTGGTGATCACGTCCTCAGACTCAGAAGTTTTACCGTTGATAGGTGGTTGGTCGGGGGGAAATTCGTCGCTATTGGTGCTGCGGTAGTTGATCCAGAAGATTACGGCGAAGGCCTGGATCAGCCCGGCAAGAGGCGAAGCAAAGATTGCGCCCCAGACTCCAAAAAGCTCACCGCCGATGGTCAGGGCCAGCAAAGAGACGACCGGGTGCAATCCGACCGCTTTACCAATCAGGCGAGGTGCCAAAATATAGCCCTCGAAGATATGCACGAGCACAAAGTAGGCCAGCACCAGAATCGCTGTCAGCCATCCTTGCGTCAAGGCCAGCAGGACAGCAACCACACCGGTGACGATTGTTCCCAGCACGGGGATGAACTCGGTAACAAAGGAGAGCACGCCAAGCAGGATAGCGTAGGATGATAACCCTAACACAGCCATACCCGCGCCTACCATTGTGCCTATAATCAGGCAGAGCGTCACCTGCCCGCGTATATAGCCGCCGACCACGTGCTGCAAGGACGTGAAAAATGAGTTGATGTTTCCTCGTTGCGAGATAGGCGTTTTGTGGCGCAGCCATGCGATAGCGCGCGAGCCATCCACCAGCAGATAGATGCTGATGACGACGGTGAGCAGCATATTGACGAGGGTGCTTGCAACGCCGCTAATAATCGGCAGAATACCGCCGGCCAGCGTGCCAGCAAAGTTGCTTAACTGCGCGCTCAGTTGCGATCCCAGGTTATTAATCTGGCTACTTGAAAGGCCGATGTCCTCCAAAATGCGCACTAAAGGGGAAGCCTGGCCGTTTTTGCCGGACTGCAATAGGACCGCGATACTTTGTGCCAGGCTGGATAATTGGACGACCATGGTCTTGATGATGAAATACATAATGAGACCAAGCAGCCCTAGCACAATGACGTAGACCGCAAGGATGGCGAGCGAGCGCGGCATGACACGCTGGAAGAGGTCAACGACCGGGATAATGGCATAGGCGATAAGTGAGGCAACGATAAAGATCAATATCGCTGTAGTGATGTAACTGGCTCCCCATACAAGCACGGCAGCTACCGCAACGGCTGCCAGGATGGTCAGGAGAATGATCAGTCGCCTGGTCCACAAGCTGGTGGAAGTGCTGTGCTGAGGAGTTGCCGTATGTTGAGAAAGGGAGCCACGCGACGGGGACACTTCGCGCCGGTTGGGGTCCGAAAGCATTGTTCTAGTCTCCTTTACGCCTGGAAAACTATCTCGACTGTACTTCAAATAGTAAAACGAACTTGAATTTATGCGTCTTTATCCTCTGAATGCCTTTGATCGGTACGCCTACGTCGCTTGAAATCTTCAAAATCCGCACGTGATACACGATATCCTCTACCAATATCAATCGCAGGGAGTTCGCCCGATGCTATCCAGTTTCGCACAGTACGAGGATTCACTTTGAGTCGCGTTGCTATCTCTTCAACGGTTAGGACTTCTTCATCTTCATACATAAGCTCTGCTCCAACATTTATCCATAATAGTATACCTCTCACGTCAATATTTTCCGAGAACTCACTTACGTGTTGATATTTTCCTATCAGTCTTATATAAGGCTATCAGTTACCTTAATTTACCAGGAATGCCGCAAAAAAACCGAAAGAGATGGCAAGCGGTGAAGCGCACAAGCGTTTACGAGCTATGCGCGCCGACCAGTGTGGCAGGAGGCGGGCCAACCCATACCTATTCAGAAGCGGTGCCGCGATGTTTTGGATGATTCGTTGCGTGTGAGTCGCCTGGCTAAGAGGGGTACCCACCTGCGTAAATAAGCTTGCTGGCCCTGTTCAGTTTGCTTTCCCCCATAACGTTCCAACGTGTATGCGCGCGTCAATTCATCCAGGATAGTGACATATGTCGGCGTATTCTCTTTACGCGCTTCCTCATGAGCGCCCGGTTCTAGCAGGGGTAGTAGCCTCGTTTGATATTCCACAGGTGTTTC
>DAHVFL010000319.1 GCA_027316975.1 Chloroflexota bacterium
CAGCAAGCCCAAACCTATGAGGATTTTGAAGATCCACGTGGAAAGTACGTGTGTTTGCTCTACGTCCTCAGAGAGCCACTGGGTCCAGACGCCAGAACTAAGGCAGGCGACGATGCTTCTCGTGTGCAATGGCACTCGGTAGAGAACCTGCAGAACCTTCCTGATCTGGCGTTTAACCACATCCGGCTTCTGCGTATGGCCCTGCGCCAGGTGTTCACTTCGTATTATCATAACGCCCTGGGAATGCAAGAAATAGACGCTTGCCAGTGTGAGATAGAAAGGTCTCCTGGTTTGCGTTGCTCAAACACAGCCTATTGGCGCTACAATGGGATCGCTGTTTGTCCAGGAGATATTGAGTCGGTAGTAAAAAGAAGTTTAGATATATCTTCATTGTCCAATGCTCGATCCAGGCCCTAAAACCTGAGCAGAATCGTCCGAGTAGTGAAAGGCAAATAAATTTGCCGTTGACAATCCCTTTCCAGGCTGGTATGCTTAATACGTCAAATTCATACACACTGACCCGCGTTGAGCGAGAGTAGTATGAGATGGGCGACCGACAGCGATCCGAAGCAGAGTGGAAGTTCGGAATGGGATGGCCTTCTCAGAACGCATTCGTGAGCGGCTGGCCGAAGAAAGCTTTTGCGCGTTACGAGCAATTGAGCGCGTGAGGGCAAGTAGGAACAGGTGGGTGGTTCCCAGGCAGGAGAATAACCGCGAAAAGTGGTCTTTCCGACCCGCTACGCTGAGGTGGCGTGGGATAAATCGCAAGTAATGTGATATTTCCTATCGAAGATGGAGAGAAAGACAAACAGGGTGGCACCACGGGAGTATTTGTATAATCGCTCTCGTCCCTTCTTCACTGTTTTGGGAAGGGGCGAGGGTTTTTTGTTGCCCGGCTCCTTCCTCGCTAGATCAGATTGAAGGAGTTTCAGATTATGGCAATTAGCAGCCAGAACAACCCGGCATTGGCCACTATCGATGTTACCAGTAGCGCGCTCGCACTTGCATTGCACAAAGTCGCGTCTGTTGAGGTGCCACAGGGCAAGCATATCGCCCTGGCCTATTCGGGCGGGCTGGATTCGACGCTGTGCGTCAAGCTTTCGGCTGAGAAGTATTCCGCGCGGCAATTGACCGCCATTACGGTTGACGTTGGGCAGGGCGAGCAGGAAATGCAGGAGAGCGTCGAGCGAGCCACGAAACTGGACATTGCGCCGCTTGTGATTGACGCGAAGCAGGAATTTACCGAACAGTGGCTCAGCAAGGCGATCTGGGCCAACTCGGATTATAATGGCTATCCCGTGTCTACCTCGATGACGCGGCAGTTGATCGCTTCTAAAATCGCTAAGAAGGCGCTTGAGCTGGGGTGCGATGCCCTGATGGAAGGCTCGACGGGCAAGGGCAATGACCAGTACCGTATGCATAATGTCTTCAGCATGTTCGCGCCTGGGACGGATATATTCGTGCCGGTGCGTGACTTTGACCTGACACGCGGCGAAGAGCAGTTGCTGATGGAGCATTTTGGTATTCCGGTCGAGGAATTGATTGCGGGGGGCGATGATAAGACGATGTGGTGCCGTTCGATTGCCAGTGGTGGCATCGATCTCAGCACGGAATTGCCTGATTCGATCTGGATGTGGCTGGCGCCGCCGGCTAAAGCGCCGGATACGCCTACGACGATTACGCTGCAATGGCAAAATGGGCTACCGGTGGCGCTGAATGGCGAGAAGCTGCCGCTGGACTCGATCATCGAGCAATTAAATGCAATTGGCGGGGCTAACGGCATCGGCAAGATTGATCTCTTTGAGGATGGCATCATGGGCTTGAAGTCGCGTGAGATTTATGAAGCGCCTGCCGCTACTATCCTGCTCAAGGTGCATCGCGACCTGGAGCAGTTTTGCCTGACGAAGGATGAGATACAATTGAAGCGGCAGATGGACGCGCACTGGGCGAGGATGGTCTATCATGGCGAGTGGTTCCATCCCTTGAAGAATGCTATCGATGCATTTATTGCCGCCACGCAGGGTGTTGTGAATGGTCAGTATACCATTGAGTTGTATAAGGGCAACATTGATATCGTCTCGCGCTCGTCCTCTAGCGGCCTCTTTTTCCCGGATGTGCGTTCGATCAAGAGCGCGAGTTTCAACCAGAAGGAGAGCGCGCCCTCGGCACACCTGCGCGGTATTCCCTACGAACTGATTGCGCGGCGCGATGCAATGGCGGCGAGTGTGAATACGGACTGAGATGGTGGCTTTGTCCTGATGAATTTTCCCGGCCACAGCCGGTCCTGTCATCCTGAGCGTAGCGAAGGATCCCGGCGTCCGGCGAGTGAGACCCTTCGCTACGCTCAGGGTGACAAGCGGTGATCGGTGGTGGTTGGTGAAGTTCATCAGGAATTTTCCCGTCTGGTTGTCAAAGATCATCAAGGACTGATTATTATGACAAAATTGTGGCAAAAAGGGTATCGCTTGCACGAACTGGTGGAGAGTTACGAGGCGGCGCAAAACAGCGGGCTTGACCAGCGGTTGATACGGCATGACGTGTGGGGATCGCTGGCACATGTGGCTATGCTGACGAAGATCGGCGCGCTGACGGAGAAGGAACACGGGGTATTGAAAGATGCCCTGTGCGATATTCTGACGATGGAAGCCATGCAGCAGTTCACTATCACTCAGGCTGACGAAGATGTGCATACGCGGGTGGAAAACTACCTGGCGGAGGCGACGGGGCCGATTGGGAAGAAGATTCACCTGGCGCGCTCGCGCAATGACCAGGTGCTGGTAGACCTGCGGCTGTATGGCAAAGAACAATTGCATGAAGTGGCGCGAAAGCTGTGCAGGCTGTGCGAGGCGTTACTGGAGTTTGCCGGGAAGCACGAGTACATGCCCATGCCTGGCTATACGCACATGCAGCGCGCCATGCTGTCTTCGGTGGGCATGTGGGCGGCCAGTTTCGCGGAAGCGCTGCTGGACGACGAACAATTGCTGTCAACGGCCTACTTTCTGAATGATCGCTCACCGCTGGGGTCGGCTGCCGGTTACGGAGTGCCGGTGGCGATTGACCGCGAATATTGCGCCCAATTGCTGGGTTTTCGCTCGGCGCAGCATAACGTGGTGTACGCGCAGAATAGCCGGGGCAAGATTGAAGCGGTGATTGTGCAGGCGCTGGCGCAGATTCTGCTCGATGTGAGCAAAATGGCGCAGGATATCCTGCTGTTTACCACTGTTGAATATGGATTTTTCGTAGTGCCACAGGAACTGAGCACAGGCAGCAGTATTATGCCGCAGAAGCGCAACCTGGGCGTGATGGAGCTGGTACGAGCGCGCACGCAGACGATGCTGGCGCTGCAACAGCAAATTCTGGGTATCGTGAGCGGTTTGCCGACGGGATACAATATGGATTACCAGGAAACGAAACGGCCATTTATGGAGGCGTTGGACCTGGCGCAGGAGAGCCTGGAGGTGTGCGCGCTGGTGGTGAGCAACCTGGATGTCAATAAGGAACGCTTGCTGGCTGCCTGCACGTATGAGCTGTTTGCCGCCGACCGCGCTTATGAACTGACGAAAAGCGCGGGGCTGCCGTTCCGAGATGCGTACCGCATCGTGGCTGCTGAGGTGACGGCGCAGTTGGAGCGCAAGCAGGCGTTTCCGGTAGAGAGCGAGGAGCAGCTTGTGAAGCGCCTGGCGGCGCGTAGTCACGTTGGAGGGGCGGGCAATCTGGGACTGGCCGGGTTGGAGGGCAATTTGCAGGAGATTGCGAAGGCGTGGAATGCTAAAAAAGAACAGTTCGAGTCAGCGATACAGGCGCTGGTGGGGCAAGCTAATGCCGTATAAGGTAGGGATGACCCTTGCGGCTGGCAAGGGTCGGTTTGTGACAAGGCTGTGGTTTCCAGAGCCTGTCATTCTGAGCGCAGCGAAGAATCTTTCGTGGCAGGCAGATTCTTCGCTGCGCTCAGAATGACAGGCTCCAGGATCGGTTCCTGGCAAAAACCCTACATGTGTAAGGACCCTTGCGGTCGCCCTGGAATAGGGCAGGAAGGAACAATCTCATGGCAAGCGTTGTGCTGGCATATTCTGGCGGGTTGGATACTTCGGTGGCTATTCGCTGGATCAAGGAACACTATGATCTGGATGTGATTACGCTGACGATTGATGTGGGCAATGATCGCGATTTGCCCGCTATCGCTGCGCGCGCGGAGCAGATTGGGGCGATTAAGGCGCTGGTGGTGGATGCGCGGGCTGATTTTGTGCGGTATTTTGTGTGGCCTGCATTACAGGCGGGCGCGATTTACGAAAACCAGTATCCCCTGGCGACGGCGCTGGCGCGCCCGTTGATTGCGCGTTTGCTGGTAGAGGTGGCGCGAGCTGAGGGGGCTGTCGCGGTGGCGCATGGCTGCACGGGCAAGGGCAATGACCAGGTGCGCTTCGATGTATCGATAAATACGCTGGCTCCTGATCTCAAGATTATCGCGCCCGTGCGGGAGTGGAGTATGACGCGCGATAACGAGATTGCTTACGCGGCGGAACATACCATTCCGATTACGGCGACAAACGCTAGCCCGTATTCGGTCGATCAAAACCTGTGGGGCAGAAGCGTTGAGACGGGCATTCTGGAAGATCCGTGGGAAGAGCCGCCGGCGGATGTGTATGAGTGGACGAGCGGGCCGGAGAACGCGCCGAGAGAGGCTGCTTACGTGGAAATCACTTTCCAGCATGGCATACCCGTGGCGCTGAACGGTGAGGAGGTCGAGAGTCTGAGGCTGATTGAGACGCTGAACACGCTGGCCGGGAGCTATGGCATCGGGCGCATTGATGCTATCGAGAACCGCCTGGTGGGCATCAAGTCGCGCGAGGTGTACGAGGCTCCCGCTTCGACGGTGCTGCACGCGGCGCATCGCGCCCTGGAGAGCATGACGTTGAGCCGTGACCAGACGCGCTTCAAAGAGATCGTGGCTGCCGAATATGCGCGGCTGGTGTATAACGGGCAGTGGTACAGCGCGCTGCACCAGGACCTGGCGACGTATGTGCAGAGTACGCAGCGTTTCGTGAGCGGGGTTGTGCGCGTGAAGCTGACGAACGGGCAATGCACGGTGGTGGGTCGCAAGTCGGAGCATTCGCTGTATAGTCATAGCCTGGCGACGTATGATACGGGCGATCAATTTGACCATAATGCCGCGCTGGGCTTCATTAAGCTGTGGGGGCTGCCGCTGACGACGCAGGCGCAGGCGCAGTTGTTGCCATCGCTGGGGATTGAGGGGAATTTGCTGGAACAGGCTAAATAAGTCCTTCGCTGCATATCAGCCTGGGCAGGTCGTCATCTCCTGAGCGGCGGCGTTGATTGTCTGCCCAGTCTTGCATGTTGTGTTGAAAGTAGACCTGTCCCAGACTTTTCAGTAAAGCTCGCTCTTTCACGGCGTTCTTGCGCAAGAAATTGAGTTCTCGATTGATGGCGGTGGTGATAGGGCCGCGAAAAGCTTTTTCCAGCAGGTTGATTTGCGCTTTCTCTTCGTCGTCTGTGGCGTATCTGAAAAGCTCGCGTAGTTCGCGCAGCACATAACGCTGGCCCTGCGTAAGAGAGAGGGTGTGTTCTCGTTCGGCCTGACGATGTTTGACCTCTTCGGCAAAACGGCGTTTTACGCGCATCACTGCTTTGTTATAATCGGGCGGTAGGGAGCCACCAGACTGTTCTGGAGTGGTTTTAAGCATTCCCAGGATACGGGGAATG
>DAHVFL010000031.1 GCA_027316975.1 Chloroflexota bacterium
TCCCCGCAGATTATACCTGGGACCTGGAGAGCATATACTCCACTGATGATGACTGGGAACAATCGTTTCAATCATTGGCGCGACGCTTGCCGGAGCTTGAGGCTCTACAGGGGACACTGGCTCAGAGCGGGCAGGCCCTCTTACACGTGTTGCAGGCGCGCGACACGGTGTACGAGCAACTGGAAACGCTCTTTGTCTATGCCTCTATGCGCAAAGATGAAGACACCACCAACAGCAAGTACCAGGGTATGTATGATCGCGCCATGCAATTGTTTGTGCGCGTTTCGACGGCTTTTTCATTTCTCGAACCAGAAATCCTGGCCCTCCCTCAGTCCACGCTGAATGGCTTTGTTCAGGAAATCGCGGGCTTGCAGGAATACAGGCATGAGTTAGATACTATAAGCCGCAAACGCCCGCATGTGCGTTCTGCCGAGGTCGAGGCGGTGCTGGCGGCTACCGGCGAGATTTCCGAGGGGCCTGATTCCATCTTCTCTATGATTGATAACGCTGATCTGCGCCTGCCGCTCATTAAGGATGAAGCCGGGGAAGAAGTACAGCTAACCAAGGGCAATTACCTGACCTATATTCGCAGCACGGACCGGCGCGTGCGCAAGGAAGCATTTGATGGGATGCATAGCGCGTTCCTCAAGCAGCGCAACACGATTGCCGCGACTCTCTCTGCCAGGATAAAAGCGGATATCTTTCATACTCGCCAGCGCGAGTATGGCTCGTGCCGCGAACTTGCCCTGTCGCACTATAACATTCCGGTCAGCGTTTATGATAACCTGATCAATACGGTCAGCGAGCATATTCCGGTGCTCAATCGCTATATGGAATTGCGCAAGCGTATCCTGGGCCTTGACGATTTGCGCATGTACGACCTGTACGTTCCGATTGTGGATGATACGGACGATGAGATTAGCTACCAGCAGGCTTGCGATACTGTTGTAAGAGGCCTGGCTCCCCTGGGTGAGAACTACGTCAGTATCTTAAAGACCGCTTTTCAACAACGCTGGATTGACGTGTATGAGACGCCCGGCAAGCGCGGGGGCGCGTATAGCGGCGGCGGCTACGCTACACGTCCGTTTATCCTGCTCAATTATCAGAATAAGCGTGACAGTATGTACACGCTGGCGCACGAGCTTGGACACTCGATGCACTCCTTTTTCTCGCGCCGCAACCAGCCCTTTCACTATGGCGACTATAGCATCTTTGTCGCCGAAGTCGCTTCGACTCTCAACGAAAACCTGCTCACCGACTACCTGCTACGCACCAGCAGCGATCCAGCCGTGCGCCTGGCTATTCTGAATCAAACGCTCGAAGACATCCGCGGCACGCTTTTCCGCCAGACCATGTTTGCCGAGTTTGAGCAGCGCGTGCATAGCAGCGCCGAAAAGGGCGAACCCCTGACGGCGGATAGCCTGAGCGAAATGTATCATCAACTCAATCAGAAATATTACGGCGGCGTCGCTACAGTTGACGAACTGATTGGTATTGAATGGGCGCGCATCCCCCATTTCTACAGCAGTTTCTATGTCTACCAGTACGCGACGGGCATTTCCGCCTCCATCGCCCTGTCGCAACAGATTCTGCGCGAAGGCCAACCTGCCGTTGACCGCTATCTGAAGTTCCTCTCGTCAGGTTCGTCAGATTACAGCATCGAACTTCTCAAGAAAGCTGGCGTCGATATGACCTCGCCCGAACCTGTGCGCCAGGCCTGCCAGCAATTTGAATCGTACCTGAAACAGATGGAGGATTTGCTTGGAGCATAATCAAAGCGACTACAATCAACGTTTGATTGAGGAGTTCCGAGCCGACCGGAGCAACAATGGTGGGGCCTTCAAAGGTAGACCGTTGCTCCTGTTTGCGCCGATCACCAGGCGAAAATAACGCGCCAGATTCCGGTGATCGCGCTGGAACGAAGAGATGGTTAAAGACGGGCGGCCAACAGCCAGGGCGAGCTTTCACTGGTAGGTTTTTTTAGGATAGGGGCCAGCGAGTGGGAGGTGTCATCCCTTCACTGCGCTCAGGTCTGTCATCCTGAGCGCAGCGAAGGATCTCTGGTCGGCAGCGCGCAGATCCTTCGCTGCGCTCAGGATGACAGACCTGAGTACCGGTGTGTTCAATACACCGGCGAGTGAAAGCCCGCCCTGGCATCCTACTCGATCAGCGTACCCAGATGCTGCCAGAAAAAGGCCCGTTCGCTTTCGTAAGGGAGCAACTTAAGCGCTTCCTGGGGAGAAAACCAGCTCACTTCAACGAAACGCGGGTCGGTAGGAAGCCGGGAATGACTGTTGCCCGGCGCGTATGCCAGGAAGAAGTGTATCGTTTTCTCTTCCACATCTCCATTGCTCTTCAGGGATTCCCGCGTAATCGTACCGAGGTGCGTAATCAACTGGACGTTCTCCAGGCCCGTCTCCTCGTAAATCTCGCGCAGGGCGACCTGCTCGATAGTCTCTCCCGCTTCAACGTGACCCTTTGGCAATACCCAGGAGTTGGTTGTCTGCGCGTGTTGAGCAAGCGCGATTTTTAATGTGCCGTCAATTTCCCGCAGGATGATGCCACCTGCCGAAGTTGCTGTTCTCGTTGCCATCTCTACCTTTCTTGAGCGTCTCGGGCTCCCCTGGTTCCCAGTCGTGTCCCTTCAAACATCACGGCGTATCCCACTCTCTCCCATCTCTCTCGATCAACTCCTCGGCTTCCTTTGGCCCCCAGGTTCCTGCCGGGTACGTATGCACTGAGTCGGCGGGCATACTCTTCCAGCCATTGATGATGCTGTCCACGATGCGCCAGGATGCCTCAACTTCGTCACGACGAATAAAGAGCGTCGAATCACCTATCATGGCATCGGCAAGCAGGCGTTCATAGGCTTCGGGCGAAATGATTCCAAAGGCTTTAGCATACGAAAAGTCCATATCCACCGATTCGAGCTGGCGGGCCGCGCCGGGAATCTTCGCGCCAAATTTCAGCGTAATACCCTCGTCGGGTTGAATGCGGATGGTCAGGCGGTTGGGTACCAGGCCCTTTGTCTCCGAAGGTTTGTAGAGCTGGTGTGGCACGCGCTTGAACTGGATGGTCACTTCGGTACTGCGCGCGGGCAGGCGTTTGCCGGTGCGAATGTAGAAAGGCACATCGGCCCAGCGCCAGTTTTCGATGAATAGTTTTAACGCCACATAGGTTTCTGTCGTTGAATTGGGTGCAACCCCCTTTTCTTCTTTGTATGCGGGAACGGACTCGCCATCGACCACGCCTGCCGTGTACCGGGCGCGCACTGTATTGCTGGCTACTTGCTCCTGGCTGAGCGCGGGAATGGCCCGCATGACTTTTACCTTTTCGTCGCGTATGGCGTCCGCGTCAAATGCTACCGGAGGTTCCATCGCTGTCAGGCAGAGCACCTGCATGATGTGGTTCTGCACCATATCGCGGATCGCGCCGGACTCCTCGTAATATTCAGCGCGCGTGCCGATACCCAGGCTTTCAGCCACCACAATCTGCACATGATCGATATACTTCTGGTTCCACAGCGGCTCAAAGATGCCGTTGGCGAAGCGCAATGCCAGCAGGTTCTGCACCGTTTCCTTGCCCATGTAGTGGTCGATGCGGTAGGTTTGATTCTCACGGAAGACCCGCGCCAGCTCGCGGTTGAGCTTTTGCGCGGAGACCAGGTCGCGCCCGAAAGGTTTCTCGATAATGATGCGCGTCCAGGATTCCTCGTCACCGTTATTGTGCTGCTGGCGCGCCAGGCCCGCGCCGCCAAGCTGGTGAATAATCTCGGAATCGGTCGTCGGCGGCGTCGCGAGGTAAAAGAGACGATTCCCCCTGGTGCCTTTTTCCTCGTCCAGCCGTTCGAGCAGGTCGGCCAGCTTCTGATAGCCTTCGCGATCATTAAAGTCTGATTGGCAATAAAAGAGGTTTTGGGCGAAAGCTTTTTGCGCTTTTTCGTCTAATTTATCGCCGGGTGCCATAAATTTGTTGACCGAATCCAGCGCCATTGCTCGCCATTGCTCATCGGTCATAGGGCGACGCGCGAATGCCACGATACAGAAACTCTGGGGCAGTGGGTGATCATGCATCATATGAGCCAGAGTAGGCAGCAGCTTGCGCTGTGTCAGATCGCCTGTTGCGCCAAATATAACTACCGCGCACGGCTCCGGCGTCTGACCATTTTGCCAGATCGTATGTTGTTTCAACGCTACTTCAGGTTGAACTACTTGTTCCATTGAAAAACTCCTCATTTGTGAATTTCAGGCTGTAAAGAATATACCGCAAAGGTACGCATTCGTAAAGTGACAATACATGCTAGTTCGTGGTAAAAACTGATCTACCCGTTAAGTTTTTCGTATGGTATCCTGGACAAGTGTGTTCACGCAGCTTAGAATACGTTACAACACGCACGCGATGCGGCTTTTCCAGACAGAATCGAATCAACAGTAGCCTGGTTGAGGAGTCAATATTTTCAGGAGGGCTTTTATGGAGCGCTATGACATGACCATTATAGGTGGGGGATCGGGTGGGTTGACGGCGGCCCGCATCGCGACTGCGTTGGGCGCGAATGTTTTGCTGGTGGACAAAGAAAAACTGGGTGGAGATTGCTTGAATTATGGCTGCGTGCCGAGTAAAAGCCTGATCCATGTCGCCAGGGTGGCGCAGCAGGCCAGGGATGCGGCTAAACTGGGACTGATGCCGGCCAGTCCTGGCGTAGATATGGCGAAAGTCTCGGCCTATGTGCAGGGCGTGATTAGCCGCGTGGCTGAAGCCGAGCATGTCTATTCCGAAGGCGTCACCGTCAAGTTCGGCCATGTAGCCTTTAAGTCACCGACCGAACTGGATTTGAATGGCGAGAGCCTCTACAGCCGAAATACCATCATCGCCACCGGTTCGCGCCCCGTCGTTCCCGGAGTCGAGGGGCTGGCCGAAACAGGCTACCTGACCAACGAAGGCGTCTTTGACCTGACTCGCCTGCCGGCTTCACTTGTCGTAGTTGGCGGCGGTCCCATGGGCGTTGAACTGGGCCAGGCATTTCGACGCCTGGGCGCGCAGGTCACGATTATCCAGGGACCGACGCGCATCTTGCCCCGAGAGGATACGGAGGTTTCGCAAGCGATCGCAGGTGTCCTCAAATCCGAAGGCATCGAGGTTGTCACCAATGCCCGTTTTATTAAAGCCAGCCGCAACGGTGACAGGAAGCTCGTAACGGTGAAACAGGGCGACGACCTGCTCTCGTATGCAGCTGATGAGATTGTGCTGGCTCTGGGACGGCAGCCAAATGTAGATGGCCTGAACCTTGAAGCGGCGGGCATTAAGTTCGATGTCGAAGCTATTCAGGTCAATGACTATCTCCAGACGACAGCGAATAACGTGCTGGCAATTGGCGATGTCATTGGTGGCTACCTCTTTACGCATGTGGCGGCGTACCAGGCGGGTCTGGCGGTGCGCAATGCGCTCGTTCCGGTGGCAAAGAAGAAGGTCAATTATCGCGTCGTTCCCTGGTGTACTTTCACCGACCCCGAAGCGGCGCGTGTCGGCCTGACCCCCGGCGAAGCCGGGAAGCAGTATAAACAGGTGCGTGTCGTGAAGTTCCCCTGGGCGGAAATCGATCGCGCCCAGACCGAGGGCGAGACGGTTGGCTTCATCAAGCTGGTGCTGGCGGGCAAGAAAGACGAAATCGTGGGAGCGCATATGGTAGGCGCGCGCGCGGGGGAGATGCTGGGCGAGTTGTCACTTGCCATGCGGCATAACCTGACCCTCAACGATATCCTCGATACCATCCACGCCTACCCCACTATGAACACCGGCATCCAGCAGACCGTCTTTGAAGCGTATCTCGCAGGTTCCTCTATCGCCAGCAACCGCAAGATCATACGAGCCATTAGTAGTTTTCGCGGGCAAAAATAAGAATAGAGGAATGAAAACTGCCAGGAGCGGGTTCCTGGCAGTTTTCATTCCTCTTCCTTACTTTTTTTGAGGAGCGGGTGGGCGGAAATAGCGAGCATGTGTATTCAGGCGCGTAAAGATAAAGGCGAACACTGCGCATATCGCGAGGGGGGATATGATTGACCAGTAGATGGACAGCTTCATCACGGTATACAACCCCAGCGCCATAATTCCGTACACCATAAGAAGCACGGTAGTCAGGGCGGTGACTACTGTGGCGAAGCGCGTGCGTAAATGAGCGTCGATCATTTTTTGTCGCAATTTGCTCTGCTCGCTCATACGCTTTTGCTCTTCAAAAACCTTCTGTCGTGCGTTGAAGAGATTCTCGCGTTCCTGCGCCAGCGCCTGCTCAAGCATCTCGTTTTTGCGTTGCGCCTGCCGCATGAGCGCCATCAGTTCAGCCACGTGCTGATCTTCCGTTTGTTTGACCTGAAACTCCAGCGTCTTGACCACATCGTGCAAAATGGGCGGTGTATGTTCGGGAGAAAGCACCATTGTTTGCGCAGCTTCCGTCACCAGTTTACCGGCCTCCTCCTCCACAGCATCCTGGAATGAGTGATAGAGTTCCTGGTAACGCTGCTCCAATTCCTGGAATATTTGTTGTTTCTGGTTGAGTTCGTCCATCATTTCACGCAGATGGCTTTGATACTGCTCGATCTCTAACTGGTGAGCGTGGTGGATGGTCTCGACTTCCTGATCAAATTGCGCCTCTGCCTCGCTGTATTGCGCGATACGGCTTTGTAATTCTTCTATTTCATGATGCAAGCGGCGATTCTCATCGCGCACCTGGGTAAGCTGGCGCGCGCTCAGTTTTCCATTGGACGCATCGCCGGGGATAACTGGTAAGATATCGGTTGTGCGGTTGCGCTTCTCACTGAGGATGACTTGACGGCTCAGATGTCGCGCATAGCGGTCGTATGATTCTTTGGCTAAAGTGCCGTTCGTATCATATGTTGACATCGTTTCTCTCCCTCGAAACCGGCGTTGCGCACAGAAAATGATCGTATCGCACGTTATGCGCCCATGAATAGACGAAATGACATACTCTCTCCTTCTCAATTATGCACAGTATAACGGAATTTTGCAAGTGGTTTTTTTCTAAAATATGAAATGCTTTTCTAAAGAGAGAGAGAAGGGGGCAAGAAAACATCCTCGAATGTATCATGTGTGATAAGATTGTGATTGTAATGAAGGAAACCAGGTCTCTATATTCAACGTCAAGCAAGGGAGCTATGTCCGAATTTCAAGTATCATCGCGAATAATGCAGCCTCCTGGTTCTGCAAGGAATCGTCCTCGTATTAAGTGGTGGGCGTATGCTATCATGCAGCGCGTCATTACCACCCTTATCGTTGTTTTCCTTGCCATTGTGCTTGGCAAGGTCGGGCTTTTCTATATGTTCTTTGTCCTGCTTCCTGTGGGAATGAGCATGGTTATATCGCGTAGCCAGCTTTCCAGGCTTCTACATGGTACTTTTCTCTATGGCGTGTTCACCATTTGCCTGGCCCTCATGTATTATGGCAGCGTCACTGTAATAGAAATATTCATTCATACGCCCGGATTTGGATTGCTATATCGCCTTCAAGGTCCTCCTATACCACTGTACATCGTTGTTACTACCACGTTGGCCTGGGCTATCGCTCTTGCGCCTCTGTATAATTACGTCCAGGGGATGATCGACCGGCGTTTCAACCTGCGTGATTTCGAAGCGGCTCGAGCTGTTGAAGCTTTTACCTCGGCCCTGCGTGAAGAAATTGACCTGGAAAAAGTACGTGATGGATTGCTCGCCGTTGTTCAGAAAACCATGCGCCCCCTCAGCGCATCTGTCTGGGTGAGTAAGCCGGCGCAGGTTGATACAGGAAGTATGCCAGCACGCGCTGAATGGGGTATAAATAACCGGCAGAGACAGCACGGAGCAATAACTAATGAGCAACCAGCGCCTGTAGTTGAAGAGTTGTACAAAACCTCGCCTTTCGATATTATGATTGCTGCCGATGATCCGATGAGAGCGTTTGCTATGAGTCACTCCGGTTCGATAGAAGTAGCACGGCTTCAACTCGATTCGCTCATGTTGCGTATCTTGCGAACAAACGATGTGGAAATTGCGCTGCCATTGATTAGCCAGGGTGAGTTGATTGGCCTGCTAACTCTTGGGCCTCGCCTGGATGGACAGAAATATGCTCGCGCAGACCGCAGCTTGCTCGATACACTGGCCGGTCAAGTTGCGCCTGCGCTGCGTGTGGCGCAACTGGCGCAGGAGCAGCAAATGCAAGTACGCGAACGCGAACGCATCGAGCAGGAATTACGCACCGCTCAGGAAATCCAGCACACTTTTTTGCCCAAAGAGGTGCCTGATTTCCCAGGGTGGCAGCTCGTTCCCTATTACCAGTCGGCGCGTGAGGTTGGAGGCGACTTCTACGATTTTCTCCCTTTCGCAGATGGCCGATTGGGCATTGTCATCGGTGATGTCACCGATAAAGGCGTTCCCGCCGCACTGGTGATGACTGCGACGCGCACCATGCTGCGTACCGCCGCTCACGAGAAGGCTTCGCCTTCGGAGGTATTAGCGCGAGTCAACGACCTGCTTTTTAGCGATATTCCGCCCAACATGTTTGTCACCTGCTTCTACGCGCTGCTGAATCCCGAAAGCGGGCACATGCGCTTTGCCAACGCGGGACATGAGCCGCCTTTTCGTCACACTGCTGGCAGCGCCGAGGAACTGTGGGCAACGGGTATGCCGCTTGGTATGATGCCCGGCACATGTTATGAGGAGTATGAAACTACTCTAGAGCCTGGAGAAAGCCTCATATTCTATAGCGATGGCCTGGTAGAGGCTCATAATTCCAGGCGCGAGATGTTCGGTTTTGCTCGCCTCAAATCCCTGCTAGAAGAACAGGGCAACGGAGTATCGCTCATCGATTCCCTGCTTGATGAACTCCAACGCTTTACCGGCGACGGGTGGGAGCAAGAGGATGATGTGACCCTGGTAACTCTGCGCAGAGCGACACTACAAGAGTCACCTGATGCGCGGAATTTTCAGGAAGCAGAGACATCAGGGTAAGCGTCGCCAAGATAGTGTGCTACAAAACCCTGCAAGGTTTCTATGTACTTTTGCGGGTTATCGCCGTATGCCGCGCAGTGATTCGACCCCTCGGCAAAGTAGGTTTGCAGCGGAATGTTATGCCTTTGTGCTTGCTCGACGATTTGACGAGCATGGGTGAAGGGTATGTACTTGTCATCTGTTCCATGGATAAGCAGGACCGGCGGAATGTGAAAATCGCGCGATTTCCGCAAGCCTGTGCGCCATCTTTTCATGCTGCCAGCCGGGTGCGCGATGAGCCTGTGACCAAAACGCAGGCGAAACACTGGTCTGCTGAACGCGACCGTTCCCCAGGAGATGGCTGAAAACATGCTTTTCAACCAGCGCAGGGACGGAGACCAGGAGTGGCTTAACTCCAACAATTGCCAGTGGACGAAACTGCGTAAGATGGTATCCAGGTGCGCATAGGGGCTGTCGGCCACTATAGCGACAACGTCAGGATGCGGCGGCATCAGCAGGGCGATGGCGGCGCCCATCGAGAAGCCATGCAGGATGATCTTGCCGGGCAGGGTTTCTTCCTGCTGGAGAGCGACGGCAATAGCAGCTTCCAGATCGTGGACTTCCGCGTTGCCGCCGGACGTGTTGGCGCTTTCGCTGTTCCCATGCCCGCGAAAATCGAAGAGCAGAATATTGTAGCCGCTATGATATTCGAGAGTTGCCACCGGGCGCAGGGTCGCGCCTGAGACCCGGTAGCCATGACAGATAATGACGGTGGGGGCGGCATGAGGCTGCGCCCAGAACTCGCCGTAGAGCAGTTTCCCATCGTTCGTGTGGAAAAAAAGTGTGCGCTGAAGTGCAGCGGGTGGGTCTGGTAGTGCTTCGGGCATTTTCCAGGGGAACTGTGTTACATCAATCACGAAATGTGGCCGTGAAAATTCTTCTACAAAAAGACGCGCCAGTATAAAAAGGCCGGTAGTTGCTGCGATGCCCATAACACTGCCACCGGCTACCAGGCTCACGATCCAGTGACGCTTGTTCAATTCGTGGGCCACCTTTCCATGCTTTTGATTACGTTCGACACTAGATTAGATCAATGTGATACGCATAAAGTGTCATGAATGGCAGGATACCCTTTTTCAGTGTGTTGGAGGAATCGTTAGCGTTGGTAGCCTGACAGGCGTGCCTGTACCGACCGGCGTTGGCGAGCCGGTCGGTGTGCCCGGTGGCGTTGCCGAATTGGTTGGGGATGGCATGGCTGTAGTGTTTGGCGTCGGCGATGCCACGATAGCCGTAAAGAAGGCCTCCGATGTGAGCGTACATGGTGTGACATTGGGAATGCTAAAGGTTATCTGGATAAGCACCACACGGTTAATGGCGCTTGCCAGGATAGGTATGGAGAAAACGGCCAGTCCATCGCTGGTGGTGGTGGTTTTCTCGGTTGAAGTGGTGCCATCAGGCCAGAATACTGTAGCGACTGCCGACGCTCCATTTACCCCGACAGGATTGCCATCAACCGTGCGCGTGTATTTACCATAGACATTGACAACACTATTTGGACTGTAGACGGGCGTGGTGTCGGTTGCCCAACCGCCACAATAATACGGAGCCAGCCCCGGAGTGGGCGATGCATTAAATTGCCCGAACACGACGGTGAGTGTCGCAACCGGCGTGCCAGGAACGGCCTGTGTGGTGTCACTACCGCACGCCACCACAATTACTGTCAACACTACAAGCACGAAAATACCCACGCTTTTTACTAGCATAGATCGCGATGTTTTATTTCTGTCTGGTTGAGCTTGCATATATGTAATAGAACCCTTATCTGCCTGAGTATCTTGCAACTGTGCGCAATCATGGAATAGTATAGCATGACCCGCCGATTGTCACGTCTGAAGCGCATTTCCCTGCCATAAAAGTACTAGCTATCCCTGTTCAAAATCGTTATTCGTATACAATGAACGAACGCGCACCAGCCAATTGTTTCATAAAACACACCCCGTTCTGTCTGGCAGAGAGTAAACGATCTATAGCCAGTAGCGACGCCCCTTGCGGGCGTCCCGTCTCCGTATGTTATCGGGGGAAAACATGGGGGAATACGGACTGGACGCCCGCAAGGGGCGTCGCTACCATCTGGGGGCAAGCCCCGCCCTGGCTTCGTCGAGGGAATACGGACTGGACGCCCGCAAGGGGCGTCGCTACTGGCTTACAATCACGGTTAGATTCATATTAGGATGAACTGTACAGAGTAGTTTAAAACTGCCACTGGTATTGAATGGCCCGACCATACTGCTGTCATTGCCGTTGAGCGTCACATTGACGGTTGGCGCGCCCGATTCTGCTTTCAGAACCTGGTTGTTTCCGTTCCACGTGCCATTCTTGATGATGTGTAACACGGCAACATCATCGATGAGGTTGACGGACTGACCTTTGCTAATTGTGATGGAAGGCTGGAGAAAGTTCGATCCCGCCATATGCACCGTTGGTCCCGTTGGCACGTTGCTCTGATCATAGATGCCGCACGCGGCAATGGTCGTCGTCAAAACACCTAACAGGACTACCCCTACAAAGACCTTTTTATACATAGACTGTTCCTTTCAAAATGCCAAAAGTATCTTTTGCGGCAAACTCACCTGTGAGCCTGATGATAGAGGATCATGTGGTAATCCACTCTAGTATCATAGCAAAAAATCGGTGAGAGCTACCAGATGAGAGGAAACTGGCTTTCAAAAAAATATCCCAGGCCGCTTACCTGCGGGCCGGGGATATCCTATCAATCGCATAGTAGCGCATACGGGAGTCGAACCCGTGATCTCCGCCTTGAGAGGGCGGCGTCCTGGACCACTAGACGAATGCGCCTTGTCTGATGCGCCATTATCATAACTGGTGGCATCGTTTTTGTCAAGAGCATTTTTGCTCTCTCTGCTGGCTAACCGCCCAGCGTTTCGCGCTGCACAGCCGGACCGGCTAGAAAAGAGGCGATGATGGCGACCGCCGCAAAGGGCAGGATCACCGAGAAGGCCAGCGTGATACTGCCACTGTGACTGAACAGCAGGCCGATTAATGGGGGGCCTACCAATATAGTTGGCGTTGAATACATGCTTGCCAGTCCCTGCGCAATTCCTTTGCCCACACCTTTCAGGCGAGCGGCTTCATTGAATACCGAGGTGTAGGGGATAGTTGAGCCTGAGGCAATCATCGCTATGCCGAGCGCGGTCAACGGGGCGAAACTAAGCGGCAGCGCGAGCAAGAGCACTCCTGCGCCGCCCAGGATCGTGCCAACGCGCAGCAGCGGGATAGCTCCGATTACGCGCCGCGCGATCAAGATTCCGCCCAGGGGACGGAAGAACACGCCGGAGAGCAGCGCGATGGAACCGAGCGTAGCCGCCAGGCCAAGCGTCAGGCCATACTGGTGAGCAAGATACACCGCTATCCATGCGGCGATAGCATTGCCCAGTCCAAAGGTTCCCATGTGCGAAAGGCCAAGCGACCAGACCGCCGGAGAACGCAATCCGGCTCGCACATCGATTTTTTGACGCTCGTGCGGCTGAAAACCGTCATCAACTAGCAGCCACACAACTATCGAAGCAATGCCCAGCAATCCCCAGCTTAAGAACGCGCCTTGCCAGTTGAACCGCGTTGCCAGCAGAGGGGTAAGCAGCAGTCCAAGACCAGAGCCGATCTGCACCGAGCCGCCATAGAGTCCCTGACCCACCGACGCATATTTCCCCAGGCTGGCTGCAACACCCGCTCCTGCCACAAAAGTGCCGCCCGAGCCAAATCCGATAAGCATACGACAGGCCAGTATCCAGGTGAGGTTGGGAACGAGGGGCAGCAAGATGCCCCCCAGCACCAGCACAAAGCTAAAGCCAACCAGGACCGGGCGCGGCCCGAAACGGTCGGTAAGCGCGCCCGCGGGTATATACATACATGCCAGGCCCAGAAAGAGAAAAGTTGATAGAAGTCCAGCCTGTCCCCCATTGATATGCAATTCTTTACTTAACAGAGGGATGAGTGGGCCATAGTTGGTGTAGTTGACCGCCACTACCACCGAGGTGACACAGGCCGCGAATATGCGCAGTGGGACGCTGGAAGGGCTGCGCAGTGGGCGCGCTTCGGACCCGATTGCCAAATCAGAAATATCTGGACGCGGATGGGACATATACGGCCTGCTCCTTGCTAATGAGATGCGTCAAGCGTTCGCAAGAGATGAAGAAGAGTTCTGCGGGTGATTCGCCGCAGGCGAATCACCCGCAGAATTCTTCTTCATCAATCTGCTACCGCAGGCGGCAAGCAAAGATTACTCTAGATGGCGTTGTAATGGTAATAAGCATTGTACAATAAAAAGGTAAGGTACCAGATTGGTTCTAATAGATAGTCAGTGTGAAGTCCCTTGGCTTCAGGCAGAGGCAGGAAACGCCGCCTTCGTGGATAAGTTCTTGCTGAGTGTGGATAGGTTCTCAAAATTTTGTTGTGCTTTCCAGTAACTCCCAGTATATTAAGGACTTCTTGCTATAATACACATTACCCGGCTATACACAAGAGCAAATCCTCTTAACGCCCTTTAGAAGCCTCACTAGACACCTGCCACAAAAAGCAACTCCTCCCTTTACATCAAGGCTGACAGCAATTGTAGAATAAAAAGAAGAGCTAGCCGAAGCTAGCTCCCTTGCTTCTAGTGCATTTCCAAGCGAGATACTAGGGCATGTGGTAGAATGAAGCATTATGCAAGCACCCCTTTATGTCCGACGGTTCACAGACGAGGAGCAGGCGGCGATCGAAGCCGGCCGTCGGTCATCACAAGGCTTTACCGTCCGCCGCTCTCAGATGCTGTTGGCCAGCGCTGCAGGACAGCCGACCACCACGATTGCCCGTCGCATGGGCTGCAATGACCAAACGGTGCGCAACGCCATCCATGCTTTTCAGCAGCGAGGACTCGCCGCGCTCCAGCCCAAATCCTCACGCCCCCACACGACCCATGAGGTCTTCGATGCGCAGGGGCGCGAACAGTTGCGTGCGCTCTTGCACCAGAGCCCGCGGACCTTTGGCAAGGACACGAGCGTCTGGACACTCGAGCTGGTCGCCGAGGTGAGTGTGGCGGTGGGCATCGCCGGTCGACAGGTGAGCGCAGAGACCATTCGGACCGCCATCGCCCGCCTGGGCATACGCTGGAAGCGGGCCAAACACTGGATCACCAGTCCTGATCCCTACTACCTCAGAAAAAAAGCCTGGCGGGACCGCCTCATGCGCCTGGTCCTCACCCATCCGAGTTGGGCGCTGGGCTTCGGCGATGAGGTGTGGTGGAGTCGCCTGGCTCAGCCCGAGCAACACCGCTGGATGGACGCTGATGCCGTGACCCGCCTGCAAGAACTGGAACGCTGCAAAGAGGACCCCGATCCCAAAGCGCTGGCGTGTTATGGCTTGCTGCTGCGCCGTCGTCCCGACCACTCCGATCAGATGCTGCTGCGCTTCGTGGATGGACGCCCGGTCAGTGCCGTCACGATCGACTTCCTGACGGCTTGTTGCCAGCAGTTGGCCGCTCTCAAGGTCACGGTTCTCGTGCTGATCTGGGATAACGCCTCGTGGCACAAGAGTCAGCTGGTGCGCACCTGGATCCACCGTCACAATCAGACCGTGAAACAGACCGGACAGGGCGTGCGCATCCTGCCTTGCCTCTTCCCCTCGAAAAGTCCTTGGCTCAACCCGATTGAGCCGAAGTGGGTCCATGGCAAACGCAACATCTCCGAGGCTGACCGCATCCTGAGTGCTGACGAACTGGAAGCTCGTGTGTGTGCCTATTACCGCTGTCCACGCGAACCTCATCTGGTTATGCCCGAAAAGGTCGCTTGATTATGCACTAGTGACGTTTCCCCCGCATTGAGAGTACCTGCAACACGAGCGTAATTGCGCTGAGGAGGAGCGCGAGAAGGATTAAGATCAAACCCATCATTGGGTTAAATCCTTTCTTTTTGGCGGCTACTATCTGGTTTTGGAGGCCTGTTTGTAACCGCTCACATCAGCGATGACGACGTTAGCTACCTGATTTATTCGTTTCTCACGAACGTTTAAACAGATCACCCATTTTATTAATGACCTCTTGTTGCTGCTCAGGTAATACATGCGCATAAATATCAGCCGTGATAGCAACCGAACTATGCCCCAACAACTCTAACACTACCTTTAAGTCGATCTTTGCAGCAAGCAAAATGGTTGCGACACTGTGACGCAGATCATGAAACCGCAGTTAAAACGAGCGGTCAGACAGAAAAAGTAACTCTCCTATCTCTTCCCTTTCCCATAATCATCTTTTTCCATGTTTACTGTCCCGTAATCTTGCTAATGTAAACTAACCAACTTTGACTTACATTGCCAAAGATAACCCCAAAATGATAGACATTGACAAGTTTTTATGTTATGACTGCTATAGGTCTGATTCGAGGTGTAGAGCATGACAATTGAAGACTACCGCATCGAGTTTGGCTGGCCGAAAAGTACGCTTTGTAAAGAGGCAGATATTGAGATGAACACCTTGCAAAGAGCAATTGATGGAAAACCGATCTTCCGCGCTACCGCCGGGAAAATCGTAGGAGCTATCAACCAGGAGTTAGTGCGTCGGGGTCGCGCTCCTATCCGCTATACCGACCTGGAAGGTGTTGTCTTTGCTGATTGACCAGCCAAATTGAGGAGGTGATGCCAAGGAACGCCTGAGCAAGAAGCCCAGGCGTTCCCCGGAGACCTTGAATTGAGATACTGTGTGTACCGCGTCAGACTCGCCAAAGTAGCCGCGATCCATACAGAAAAGCCGAAGTCCCTTTGAACTGTTGTAACACAGTGGCAGTATGACGGCTTGGTATGCCGTTTTTCCTGCCCGGACAGGCTAAGGTCTAGTGGTAGTATGCCACGAATGGCCTTGCCTGTCAATGCATGAAAGGCAGAGCTATTCATGAGTACCTTTCGGGATGACGAGATTCTCATCCAATATACGACGAAGAAAACATCCCAACCCCACCTTGCATACATGACAGTTGACCTCTCCGCGCAGGATTGCCAGTGGTACGGTCATAGCTGGCAGGAGGTCGATACAGCAGGCGCGAAGCACTGTACACAGTGTGGTATCACGGGCTATTGCCCTGGCTGCACCTCCCACCCACCACAGGAGGCATAGCCCTTTTTCTGCACGAAACATACCCTTCAGCAACATCAGGAGGTGCAGATATGACGACTTTCTCCCCTCCTGCTTTCATTCATCCTGGCGAAGCCTCGCCACCTCCTTCGGTCCCCCCCGCGCCCTGGATGCCACTGGGGCCGCTCACCGAACTGTGGGCGGCTTTCGCCAGAGAAGCCACCGCCCCCAATGCCCTGCTGGCGGCCAGTCGTGCCTTTGCAGCGTTAGCTGACGAGCGGGACGCTCTCCATGCTCTGAACTGGCTTACCCCTTCCTGGCTGCCTTCCGCTCCACGAACGGGCGCGGCGGCTGATCCCTCAGTGTTCTCGCTGCTGGTGGCCCAAGAGGCGGTGATCGAAGCTTTGAGCCAGGCAGCGACCCACTGGTACGAAGCAGCCCGCGCCCTGTTGGACTCTGCCGAGCAGCCACCCACAAGCGAACGTGAGGAGCAGGAGGAGTCACCCGTACTTGATCTGGAGACCCTGATTGGCTACACGCTCTCCCAGCGAGTGCGGGTGTGGACCATTGCGCACTCGCTGCTGGCCGAACAGATGCAGCATCTCTCTCCCCACCAGGGACAAGGAGAAGAGGGAGTATCATGAGCAAGCCGCAAGACAGTGCATCGTCTGCCGGGCAGTATGCCGGAAGCGCCATTGTGTTTCCTCGCCGGACCACCGCTGGGCAGCCAGAGCGATCTACGCGCAAGAGATACGCCGCGCAGCCAGAACCTTCCCACCGGCAAGGCCACTCCTTCGGCATCCATCCATCCGACGACAATTATGATACCGACTCGTTTGATGTAGAGGGGGCAGACTATCCAGACGAACCAGTGCGCAGCCGCAGCAGCGCGATCCGCTATCCGACGGGTCCCTCCTGGCGTGAGACCGTTCACCTGCAAGCCAAGCCGACCAGGGTCATCGCCCGCCGCCGGGTGGACCGCGCTACGCTGGTGATCTGGCTGTGCCTGGCGCTCATCGTGATGGTTGGCGGCTGGTGGGTGCTCTCCGGGGTGGCGACCTGGTGGCAAGGGGTGCAGGACAATTGGAAGTATGGCATCAACCCGCGCACCTTCCAGGCCGACCAGTACGTCGGGCTGGGGGACAGTCCCAGCCATCCCGATCACTTCATCGCCCTCAACCTGCACGGGGTGATCGAGGTGGTACAGATCAATCCACAGGACCAGAGCAAAGACGCCGTGTACGTGCTGACCAGCGTGGGCAACGAGAGCGTCCCCGCCAGCCTCAGTTTTCGGGATGTGAACGGGGATGGCAAGATGGATATCGTGGTCACGATTGGCGACACGACCCCCTACAGCATCGTCCTGCTCAACAACGGCAAGTCGTTTCAACCGGCCCAATCAGCACACTAACGCACGCCAGCGGGAGCCATGCCGCTCCCGCCCTGCACGTCAAGGAGAGAGAGAGCCATGCAGATAAAAGAGAGATTGGCGCAGGAGCAGCGGGATGCTGCCCTGCTGAATCGCCTGGTGCCACCAACACCTCTTCCCGCAGGAGACAGCGAACCGTTGCAGCCAGAAACGACAGCGCAGGACCACACCTGGGACGACGATCCTGACGAGATTTTTAGAAGCGCGGTCAGTGAGATCGAGACACAACCCCTGCCGCCTCAGCCGCAAGAGACCCCCTGGCCTGTGGTAGTGCTGCTGCTGGCGTTTCTCGTGTCGTTTGTGGGAGGCACGGTCATCGCCCTTATTACCTACCCAACCGTGACGATTGCGGTGGTCCCCGTGACCAAAAGCGTCAGCGTGACGATGCCGCTGGCTCTGTCAACACGTGCCCTTGCGCCTGTAACCCTGACC
>DAHVFL010000320.1 GCA_027316975.1 Chloroflexota bacterium
AGTTCGCTATGCTGCTGCGGCGAACACAGCAGGCGCTCGCCATTCGAGCGCAGCAGTTCAAAACATGTGACGTGACATCCAATGGTGCCGCCGCGATGATGGTTCTTGCCATGTATATCGTTGGCAATCGCGCCACCAACCGAGACGAACTTGGTGCCGGGCGTTACCGGCAAAAACCAGCCACGCGGCGCCATTACCTCCAGAATCTCGGCCAGCGAGACCCCGGATTCGCAGCGCAACAGGCCTGTCTCTTCATCAAAGGCGATGAAACGATCCAAATGACTGACATCGAGCGAGACGCCTCCCGCGTTAAGACAACTATCGCCATAGCTGCGCCCATACGCGAAGGGCAACGCTGAATCCTCCAGTTGCCCCAGATCAGGTAGCTCGCTGCGCCAGTAAATTGATTGTACCGAGCTATGCCTGACCTTCGGGTAGCGGCCCCACGAATGAGGCTGTCTTGATGTATGCTGAAAATCCATGTTATAGTAACCCTACCCTGTTTGTACAAGTCGTTTTTGATCTATGTCACATATATAACGTAAGAAGTGAGCGCATTGCCACGTAGTAGCCGAAAGGGTAAGCATCATGCGCGTTGTCGTCTTTGCTGGTGGCACCTACCAGCCCGGAACCGCGTCCCAAAAGGCCCTTGCGGAGGCCGAAAAGCTAATCGCGGCGGATAGCGGCGCAGCCCTCGCGCTGCGCCTGGGCTACGTACCCGCCTGTATCGTCGGCGATTTCGACTCGCTGGACACACAGCTTGTCGAGCAAGCCCGCGCGCGTGGAAGCCGCATAATCTCTGCCGCGGTTGAGAAAGACGAGACGGACACCGAACTGGCCGTGCAGCTTGCCATCGAGCAGGGCGCAACGCAGATCACCCTGCTCGGCGCGCTGGGCGGCGAACGCTTCGATCACACTATGGCTAACATATTACTGCTGGCCGGATTCGATACTGTGCCGATTCAGATCATCGACGGCCCCTCAACCTGCTGGCTTCTACGGGGTCCCGGTCAAACCGCTATACACGGTCAGATTGGCGATCTGCTCTCGCTCCTTCCCCTGACCGGCGATGCCACCGGCATACGCACCGATGGACTGTACTACCCCCTGCACGGCGAAACCTTGCGTTTCGGTAAACCGCGCGGCGTCAGCAACGCGCTTACCGCGGAGCAGGCCGAGGTCTGGTTGGAGAGCGGGTTGCTGCTGGTGATACATACGAGCGTAAACGTTTAAGCACTATTGTTCAACAATGAGTCATGCCTCCTTCTATGGCAAAAACTTGTTCGTCCACAGGGCGTCGAAGTTCATGGTGTGGACGGGCTTGTTGTTGGCGTCCAGGATGCCGTTGGAGTTCAGGATGAACTGGGGGTAGCCGTGCCAGGGGGCGGAGTCCTGCCAGCCCCACTTGCGACCGGTATCAGCGTAGCGCGGGCTGAGAAAGTCCTGGCTGGCGTAGACAAGACCCGCGTCGGGCAGCGTGCCGGGATTGTCCGCGTTGGCCTTGTCGATGAGCATCTGGGCCGCCTGTTGGGGGTGCGCTCGCGCGTAGTCGTAGCCGCAGGAAGTTGCCAGCATAAAGCGGCGCAACAGGTCGGGTTTTTGCTGCATCTCGGTGGGACTGGTGACGATGTTGGGCGTGTAGTAGTCGGCAACGCCATAGTTGGTGATGGGAAAGATGTTCAGTTTCACGCCTGCGCGCTGCGCCTGGATGACTTCCCAGCCCTCGTAGACCCACACGAAATCGATGCGACGCGACTCCAGGGCTTGCATGGCATTTACGCTCAAGGTGATGTTCGTAAATTTACCTTTGCCGCCATCTTTCTGGATGATTTCGCTTACCACCGCCGCTTCATATGGCGCGCCGAAACCGCCATAGGTTTTGCCATCAAAATCGCGCGGGCGCGTCAGTCCTGAGCTTGCCAGCGAGACCAGCGCCGAGGTGTTGTGCTGGATAATAGTTGCAATCGAAACCACTGGTTGGCCTGTTGCAGCATCGGCCACAATGCCCTCGGTAGAACTAATTCCTACATCGGCTTTACTGGTTGCCACCAGCACATCTGGCGAGACGCTGGCGGAATAGGGCAGCAGGCGGAGATCGATGCCCTCCGCCTGGTACCATTTCTGAGCCAGCGCGACATAGATGCCCGTGTGATTGGTATTGGGCGTCCAGTCGAGCGCGAGACTCATACTGGTCAACTGCCGCGGAGCCGCTTTACTGAGTGTTGAGCAGACCGAACCGGGCGTCACGGTGACACGCGCTATCGCTGGCGCGCCAGAACTGGAGGCGCGTTGTTGCCAGAGAAACGCGCCAACGACCACAACTACCAGCAAGAGCGGGATACCAATACTTAAAAACAAACGTGTGCGACGATTCATGATGGTTCCTCCAGATACGCTGGTCAGGCGCGGCGATAGGTCGCGCCGTGATACCAGGGTAAAGCAATGCGTTCGATGAGCGATACCAGGCCGAAGAGCAAAAGACTGAGCACAGCCGTGACGACGATGGCCGCGAAGACCTGAGCAATCGCGAACGAATTAGTGGCGCGCTGCATGTAAATGCCAAGTCCTTTCTCCGCGCCAACGTACTCGCCGAAGATGGCTCCGACCACGCTATAGGTTGCGGCGATGCGCAGGCCCGAAAAGAAGGAAGGCAGAGCGGCTGGCAAACGCACCATCCACAGTATTTGCCAGCGCGTCGCTCGCATACTGCGCAACAGGTTGATTAACTCCGGCTCAACCGATGCCAGACCATCAGCGCAGGCAACGGCTATCGGAAAGAAACAGTAGATGATAACCACAATCAGCTTGGAGCGAATATCGGGGCCAATCCAGATCAGCAAAAGTGGGGCGAGCGCGATCATGGGGATGGTCTGCGATATGACCAGGAGCGGGTAGATGGCGCGGCGCATCCAGCTTGAAACGTCCAGCAGAATCGCCATCGCGAGGCCAAACAGGGTTGCAAGCAGGATGCCCAGCACCGTTTCGAGCAGGGTTTGTAGTGTATTGTCATAGATGATAGGCCAGTTATGCGCCAGGGCCGCGACTATGGCGGTGGGCGCAGGCAAAAACAGGGGGCTGACCTGGCCTGCCTGCACGTAGAGCTGCCAGAGAGCCAGTAAGGCCAGTATCAAGACGAGGGCGGGGCCGTAGTTTGCCAGTTTGCGCAATTTCATAGCTGTTGCTCCTTGAGAAGCAGCGACATCAACTCTGATTCCAGTTGGGAGGCCTCTGGCGAGGCCAGTTGCTGCGGCTGGCGTGGATAGGGGAGACGCGCTTCGACGACACGCAACACGCGGGCCGGGCGCGCGCTCAAGACGTAAATGCGGTTGGAGAGCAGGATGGCTTCGCGCACATCGTGGGTGATAAAGAGGACACTGGCACGAAACTCCTGCCACACGTCGAGCAGCCACATCTGGCACGAGAGGCGAGTCAGGGCATCGAGCGCGCCGAAAGGTTCGTCGAGCAGGAGAAAGCCGGGGTTGAACAGCACCGTGCGCAGCAGGGCCACGCGCTGGCTCATGCCGCCCGAAAGCGTGGCGGGATAGTGCGGCGCGAACTCCAGCAATCCGAAGCGTTTGAGCAATTCACGCGCCCCGGCCAGAGCCTGTTTGCGCGGCACATGGCGCACATCCAGTCCAAGTATAACATTTTCCTCGACCGTTTTCCAGGGTAGTAAGAGTGGTTTTTGGGGCATATAGCCTGCTTTACCGGCCCGCTCGCTTTCGACGACGCCATCAATGGCAATCGTGCCGGCACCGGGCGTCTCAATACCCGCGACGATGTTGAACAGCGTGCTCTTACCACATCCACTGGGGCCAATCACTGTTACAAACTCGCCAGCCTCGACAGTCAGGTCTATGGAGGCCAGCGTTTCCAACGCCTGTCGCCCACTGTGAAATGTCTTAGTTATGCCCCGCGCCCGCAATTTTAGTGTATCCATGCGGCTTTCCTCTAATATGTCCGGCCCTGATGATCTTTCCCACCCACCACCGGGAATGTTGTGTCACCCTGAGCGCAGCGAAGGGTCTGACTGGCCGCGGACACCGAGATCCTTCGCTGCGCTCAGGATGACAAGACCGGCTGTGGCCGGTAAAATTCATCAGGACGGAAAGAGAGCATGAAAAACGCCGCACCCCTGATACAGAGGGGTGCGGCGTCTGAAAGACTGGCGTAATGGTAGTACGCTGATGCCGCTTCCCTCCGCTGGTATTATCCAGATCAGGTTCACAGGGTCAGCAGTGCGCTCATCGCGCCTGCCTCTCAGCCGAATGGCTCCCCTAGCAGCGAAAATGCTCTATTTTGGCTCGACAATGTACAATACAATAGCTCTGTACATATTATAGGGGATAAGCGTGACTTTGTGAAGAGCAACATAAAGCGATTGTGAAGTAAATGCTATTTTTCTAGAGGGACGTATGCTATACTAGTGCCGTGTTCAAAGTAACGTATATTCATCGATTATAGCCTGCTTGAGGAGATCAGAATTATGAGCCAGTACCCTCCCAATCCGAATTATAATCCCTACGGGCAGAATCCTTCCGACCCTAATTATAATCAGGGTACGGCTTATGGCGGACCGCCTTCAGGGCCGGGACAGAATCCGAATCCTTACAATCCCTATCCAGGCAATCCACCCACGCCTGACACAAATCCGAGTCCTTATGGGCCTTACGGGCAGAATCCGCCTACTCCGGCGCCTCCGCCGTACAATCCATACGGCCAGACGGTTGCGAACACGAATCCGAATTACAATCAGTATGGAACCATGCCGCCTGCTCCAACCGTGCCGCCCACGCAACCGCGCCGGGGTGCCTCGATGCGCGTTATCCTGATTAGCGCAATAGCTCTTCTACTGGTACTTGGCGGTATTGCTTTTGGTTTTGTCAGCTACAACAATACGCAGCAGAGCAATGCGAACGCCACTGCTACTGCTCAGGCCAATAGTACAGCCACCTCAATTGCGCGAGCCGCATTGACAGCATCCGCTGTTGCCTCCAATTACCCCTTTAGCGCGAATTTGAAGTTGACCGATCCGCTGACCGATAACAGCAAGGGAAGCAGATGGCAGGAGGATAATCTCTGCAAGTTTCAGGGAAGCGCTTATCACGCTTTCGATACGCAGGCCAATACGTTCACAGCCTGCTCCGCCGTCAACACGAACTTCAGTAACTTCACATTTGAAGTAGAGGCGGTGCTGAATTCAGGCGATGCGATTGGCATCACTTTCCGGGGAAACGCGGATAAGAGCCAGTTTTACCGCCTTGCCATTTATACTGATGGAAGCTATGCAGTATATCTCTACGTGGATAACACCGGCACCAACTCACGCAAACTGACCAATGGCAACATTACGCCTGCACCAGACCTGACTAGCACCAACTTCCTCTCAATTGTGGCGCGTGGCAGCACCATGACGATTTACTTCAATAAAACCAAAGTAACGAGCTTTACCGATTCCACGTATGCGAGCGGGCAGATCGGTGTCGCGGCTACTGATATCTCGAAATCAGCCGACGCCGTGTTTACCAACCTGAACGTGTGGGCATTGTCGTAGGCTAGAAAAAATTCCGTAAGAATGCCATCAAATGGCATTCCTACGGAATTTTTTTCTTCATAATGCGCTGATAGGCCCAGACATCCAGCATTCCACGTAATGCGCCAAGCAGGGCAAGCGCGCATCCTCCGATCAAGAACGCCAGGCCAGCCTGCTTAAAAG
>DAHVFL010000321.1 GCA_027316975.1 Chloroflexota bacterium
CCCCAGAAGATTAGCATCTATTCCTGGTATTCGTGATCGGCGGTGATATGGAGTGCTGGCGTTGGATTCTGCTTGCTAGATCTCTCGTTGACGTTGCCAGCACCGAGTAGCTTCCTCCGATAAGTGCTGTATATGGTATCTGAAAATTCCCTAGAAAAAACCTGCAATAGAACGAAAGAAACAGGCCGCGCTCTGGACGCGGCAAGCACTGCCCGATTGGTCTCAATTGATTAAGAACGCTCTCCTGTGGCGCGAGGACTGCCGAAATGAGCAGGTAAATAATGAAGCCACTCTCGCGGAAACAAAGCGCTTTGTGGACTTTGTTCGAGAACAGATTGCTGCTGAATAATGGGACCCGCTGTACAAAAAATTGTTCAGGCCAGGCATTGCCCGACCTGAACAAGTAACACGTTCGACAAAAGCAACTACGCCAGGAAATGGCGTGCTTACGCGCGTTCGGCGGCTCGCGTGATGGCGCGTTTCGGCATCACGGTTGCCATTTGAGCACGATACTCTTTGGAGCCGTGAATGTCCGCGACCATCTCAAGGCCATGGGCGGCGTGGCTGGCGGCTTCGGCTATGGTCGCCGCGTCCAGCTTTTTGCCGACCAGCGCGGCTTCGACTGCGCTGGCGCGGGTGGGTTTGACCGACGCGCCGGTAATCACCACGCTGGCCGCAGTGCAGACGCCACTGCCATCCTGTGTGATGACGGCGGCGCAGCCTACAACGGCGTAATGAGAGGCTTTGTTCGCCAGCTTCTCATAGGCGCTGCCGGTGCGCGGTGCGGGTTTGGCGAAGCGAATCTCAGTAATCACCTCGCCCGGTTTCAGGTCGGTCTCAAAGAGGTCCTTGAAGAAGTTGTCCGCGCTGATAGTGCGGGCACCATCCGGCCCTCGCGTGACGATGGTTGCCCTGAGCGCCAGCACCATGCCGGGGGTGTCCGCCGCCGGGTCGGAGTGTGCCACGCTGCCGCCGATAGTGCCGCGATTGCGCACCTGCTGGTCGCCGATCTCGGAGATGCCTTCGGGCAACAGGGCGAAGTTTTGCGCGATGATGTCCGAACGCTGGAGCGTGACGTAGGTGGTCATCGCGCCAACGGTCACGGTATCGCCCACTTCGCGAATGTATGACAATCCCGTGATGCGTCCAAGATCGATAAGATGCGTGGGTTGCGCCATGCGTAGCTTCATGGTCGGGAGCAGGCTATGACCACCCGCCAGGAATTTGGCGTCGTTGCCGTGTTGTTGCATGAGCGCAATGGCGTCATCCACCGATTGCGCGACATGGTACTCGAATTCTGCTGGTATCATACTACGTTCTCCTTTTGGGCGCGGGGTAGCGCGCCCTTACTTCTGATGGATGACCTTCCATATTTTTTCCGAAGTATACGGCATATCGAGGTGAGCTACACCGAGCGCATCTATAACAGCGTTGGCAACTGCTGGCGTTGAACCGATGGTGCCAGCCTCGCCTACGCCCTTCACACCGATTGGATTGACCGTTGTGGGTGTGACGGTGGAAGCGAGTTCGAAGTGCGGCAACTCGGAAGCAAGCGGCATGGCGTAGTCCATCAAGGTCGCTGTCAGGAGCTGTCCGTCATCGCCGTAGATCACGCCCTCGATCATCGCCTGTCCTATGCCTTGCGCAAGGCCACCGTGAACCTGTCCTTCGACAAGCATTGGATTGATCTGGCGTCCGCAGTCATCAACAGCGATCATGCGCGTGAGTTCAACGTGGCCGGTCTCTTTGTCGATTTCAACCACGCTGATGTGCGTGCCGAATGGGAAGGTGCAAGCTTCGGGTTCCCAGAAGACAGTCGTCTCAAGCCCCGGCTCAATGCTGGGGTGCAGCGTGTTCGATGTATTGGCTGTTGCCGCGACATCGGCAAAGGACACAGATTTCTGGGGCGAACCGGCTACAGAGAACTTCCCATCCTCGAGTGTCACATCGGAAGGGCTGGCTTCCAGTATGTGAGAGGCAATTTGCTTCATCTTCTCCTTCAGCCTCACAGCAGCAGCGTAGGCTGCTGAGCCTCCAACGGCGGTGGTGCGGCTGCCATACGTGCCACGCCCTTCGGGAGTTGAGTCGGTATCGCCATGCATGACGATGACCTGATCGGGCGAAATGCTGAATTCGTCGGCCACGATTTGCGCGAAAGTGGTTTCTTCGCCCTGCCCATGCGGCGAGGAGCCAGTATAGAGCATCACAGTGCCGCTCTGCTCAACACGGATACGCGCGCTTTCATAGAGACCGATGGGCGCGCTGCCTTTTGGTCCGAAGCCGCAAATCTCGATATAGGAAGAGAGGCCAATGCCCATCAGCTTGCCCTCGGCGCGTTTCTGCGCCTGCTCTGCGCGTAGGGACTGGTAGCCTGCCAGGCTGAGCGCTTTATCCAGGGCCGCTTCGTAGTTGCCGCTATCGTAGACCGCGCCGGCGGCGGATTTGTAAGGGAACTGATCGGGCTGGATGAAGTTCAATCGGCGCACCTCAGCCGGGTCTTTGCCCAGTTCTCGTGCCACCAGGTCGATAGCCCGCTCCGTGATGAAGGTCGCTTCCGGGCGACCCGCGCCGCGATAGGCGTCGGTGGGAGCCTTATTGGTGAAAACGATGTCGGCGCTGAGGTGAATATTCTTGATGTCGTAGGCTCCGCAGGACACCGGGAAGCCGAAGGCAATCATAATCACGTCGGTAAAGAGCTGGCAATAGGCACCAAGATCAGAGATGCCATGCACTTTCAGACCAGTAATTTTGCCTTCTTTGGTGGCAGCGACCTCGACATAGTCTACCTGGTCGCGCCCATGCACAGTGACGGCAATGTTCTCACTGCGGTCTTCGATCCATTTCACGGGCTTGCCAAGCTTCCGCGCGGCAACAGCAGCAATCATCTCTTCAGGATAGATATCGATTTTGCTGCCGAAGCCACCTCCAACTTCAGGCACAATGACGTGTACCTGGTGCTGCGGGTGTCCAATCAGCGCCGCCAGGATATTGCGCAGGATATGCGGATTCTGAGAAGAAGCCCACACAGTGAGGGTTTTGCTGGATTTGTTGTAGTCGGCTACGACGCCGCGTGTTTCCATCGAGTTTGGCGCGAGTCGCTGATTGTACATGCGCTGCTTGATAACGATTCCGCCATCAGCTATCGTTTGCGCGAAGACCTTATCAATTTCATCTGTAGGCGGATGCATGCCGAAGGCAACGTTGGTGCCGAACTCCTCATACAACAATGGCGCGCCGGGTTGCATAGCCGCTTCGATGTCAATGGCGGCTGGCAGTGGCTCGTAATCAACTTCGATCAGGTCACGCGCATCGCGGGCGACATAACGATCATGCGCGATGACAACGGCGACAGGGTCGCCAAAGAAGCGTACCTTCCCACTGGCGAGCGGGCCATGCAGACCCATGCCATTCGCGATTTCTCCCAGCGGGACGGCAATAGCTACGGTACCAATATCAGTAAAATCGGCGGCTGTGTAGACGGCTTTAACGCCGGGATGTTTCTTCGCGGCTTCGGTGTTGATGCTGTTGATGCGGGCGTGCCCGTAGGGGCTGCGCAGGATCGCCATATGCAGCATACCTGACAGTTTGATATCATCAACATAGGTCGCCTGACCGGTAATCAGACGGGGGTCTTCACGCCGCTTGATCGGCGTGCCAATTGAGGCTGCTATACCCATAGTGTCAGCTTACCCTTTCTCAACGCGCTTGAACGGAATCGCGTATGCTTCCCGCCACAGTGCATTGTCCCACATACTATTCACCTGCTCCGACCGGCTCTGAAGCGTTGGTTCGCATATGCTCGGCGGCATACTGCACGGCGCGCACGATATTCTGGTAGCCGGTGCAGCGACAGATGTTGCCTTCGAGAGCTTTGCGAATCTCGGTATCAGTGGGGGTGGGATTGTTCTTCAGAAGTTGGGCGGAGGCCATAATCATACCGGGCGTGCAGAAGCCGCATTGCAGGCCATGTTTCTCCCAGAAGCCTTCCTGCAGGGGATGCAGGTTGCCGTCGGTTGCCAGTCCTTCAATGGTGGTGATGCTGCTTCCATCGGCTTGCACTGCCAGGACGGTGCAGGCTTTGACAGCTTCGCCATTGATATCAACAACACACGCGCCGCACTGGGAAGTATCACAGCCAATGTGGGTTCCGGTGAGGTCTAATTCCTCGCGTAAATAGTGAACCAGCAACATTCGAGGTTCTACGTGTGAATGGTGTTGCTCCCCATTCACCGTTACGGTGATTTCGCGCTTCATCGTCAAAATGGTACCTGCCTTCCTTTAAACGTGTGCAAACTTCGTCGTTTCTGTACCGTACCATCTCTACAGGTATGCTTCAGGAACCTTGCTCCCTGCAAAGACCTAACAGCACTTCGCGCCGCCAGCGCGGTCAAATTCCCTCTCTGCGCCTCCTTTACTACAGTGTAAGACTTATACTCCTCTTCATAAGAAGCATCCTGAAAAATGCCTATTCTTATGAGATGGATACGCTGGAGAGATACACCTGGATGCCATTTTCGGGTAAGTATAGCTTCTTTGCTTCTCCTGGCACCGGGCGGTACTCTTCTCCTTATAAAAGGTGGCTAACGAAATAAAGCGTATCATACGTAATCAAGCATGTCAATTGCGCAGCTAACGAGTTCAGATTAATTTACAAACTGGTACATTCTTTACAGATATCGTACACTATACACTAACTAAAATGTTTGTAATCGAGGAGGGACTATGCATCGTAGATCGCCCGTTATTCATCCGGGGTTAATGACAGACCTGTATCACCCGGACTCGGCCTTTGTCTCGTGGCGCGCAGGACGTAACGGTTTGACAACCTTTGATCTCTATACCCGCGTAGCTCCCTTTGGCGGCGCATATTTGCTGGTGGCGGGCATTGAGAATGCCCTGGAATTTGCGCAATCTTTTCGTTATACTCCTGAAGACCTGCGTTTCCTGGCGCAAATTCGCGACTATGACGCGGCTTTTCTGGATGAACTGGCCGACTTGCGTTTTACAGGCGAGATTCTTGCTTTTCCTGAAGGGTCGATTGCCTTCCCGAACGAGCCAATACTGCGCGTTACCGCGCCGTTTCGCGAAGCGATCCTGTTAGAGGCTGGCTTGCTCAGCGCCATTAACCTGTCGACCTTGATTGCTACCAAAGCTTCGCGTATCGTCTTTGCCGCCGAACAGGGCGGAGTAAAGCGGCGCGTGGCTGAATTTGCCTTCCGCCGCGCCCAGGAACCGCTGACTGTGGCACGCGCGGCCTATATTGGAGGGTGTGCCAGTACCTCATTGTTGAATGCGGCCTACGAGTATCGACTTCCCGCTACAGGCACTGTTCCCCATGCCTTGATTGAACTTTTTCCCACCGAAAAAGAGGCCTTTGAAGCCATTGCGGACGCTTACAATCGCTATACCCTGCTGCTCGATACGTATGATCCGCGCCAGGCCATCCATACTGCTATCGAGGTTGCGCTGCGTTCGCAGGAATCGCTGGGCCATACGCTGGCAGGCGTGCGCCTTGATAGCGGTGATATCGTTGCGGATAGCCTTTATATTCGGGAGCAGCTGGATAGCGCTGATCTGCGACAGGTGCGCATCCTTGCCAGTGGAGACCTTGACGAGTGGAAGATCGATGCCCTGTTAAAAGCCGGAGCGGCCATTGACTCGTTTGGCGTCGGCACAGCCCTGG
>DAHVFL010000322.1 GCA_027316975.1 Chloroflexota bacterium
CTTCCTGCTATGGTTGGCTAGCGCCGAACTGCCGAAGGTAGAAATGTTCGCGCATACCTGCCTGTCCAGGACTGCATCCGATTGACAAAGTTTTCAACAGAGGCATCCCGCAGATGTGCCAGATCATCGCCGATAAACGCCCGCATGGCGCGAATGCCTCTATCAGTGCGCACAATTTTACCTTGAAGAGTCAAGAAATCGCTATACTGGGTGCCGTAGCGGTCTTCTTCTGGCGAATTATTCAGCCAGCGGCCCAATCCCCAGAGTTCGTTATCCGGCTCACCACTCTTGCGAATTGTGCTGGTGACAAAACCGCCTGGACGCCCCGCCGTCTCTTTCAGGCTGATTTCGGCTTTTACCTGTCCCAGACCACGCGAACGTCCGGAGCCGAGGCGAATCAGTTCATGCTCCATATCCTGCAAGACGATAAAAAGCATACCGAGCTGCCAGATCTCAAAATTGCGCAGGTGAATTGTGGTCTCGAAGGCGACTCCCTCACTGACCACCTGCAGATCAAACTTCGCGCCGTGGCTGGCTCCTCCGGTCAGGCGGTCAATACCCACTCCATCGCGCAGTTCCCTGGCTTCCTGCGAGACAAGGTACGCATCGCTAATGGCAACACGTCCAATAAAGGCGGTTGAACCAAAGAGCCGACAGGTCGGGCAGGAAGCAGCATAAACAAGGTCAGTTCGATCTTCTAATGTCCGGCGATTTTCCTCGCCTTTCCTGGCATACTGGTTAAATATGCCACCGCATGACTCGCGATAGTCGTTTTGTAGCTGCGTCATGTCGGAGATGCTTTCTCGCATCTCACGGCTATTTAGTTCAAATGGATAGCAAACCACCTGGGATTTGAGGCTGCACACGATCTTTTCAATGTGGCTGCGAAACACGCCCTTGAGCGAACTACCGGGAATGAAGACCTCCTGTTTGCCACCACGATTCGTCAACACCGGTGTCATATCCGGGCCACTTACACTGGCATGGCCGGATTTCACCAGCAAGGGTCCTGTTGTAGTAATGCGTACCGTGCAGAATGCTTCGTTTACGATCTTTTTCAACATAGCTAGCTGGCTCCTTCATTGCTGGTAAACATCTTCGTAATTTGCTCCATCAGGAAGACTTCACCTTCGTCTTTTTCATAGTGGCGCGTCACATCTCGTTTGACCAGGTAATCTTGCAAGCGCTGGCGGCGTGTAGCATCGTCTATTCCATCACTCACCAGTTCGAGCGCGTCAACGGTTAACTCCTCAAGTTGCGCGACGCCAAGCCCACGCGAGCGTTTGCCACCGATCACGCCGAAACCATGCACATATTCGCTGAGTCCGGCGCACAGAAGCTGGAGTTCTTTGGGGCTGGCATTTTCCAGGACGATTCCCATCACGAAGGTTGCGCTTGCCGGTACGACCTCGAAATCGTATTTCAGCCGATCACGTGCCTTCTCGCTGTCGCGATCTATCGCTACCCCGTCACGCCGTTCGATAATGTCAACCAGTTCCTGCTCAGACATATAGAGATCATTGATGTTCACATGTGCAGCGGCGAATGGCGAGCCAAATAGGCGGCAGGTGTTACACAGTTCATCTAACGTTTCGTTGAGAATCTTTTCCGCTTCCTGCGGGCGATTGCGCCGGCGGCGCGCCACCTCCCATTGCCTGATCGTCGGGCAGATGTCGCTTTGTTTCCTTCCCTGCTGGTACTCCTTGTTGAGTTCAGTCTCATTCAAGTCCATGAGCGCGCAGGTTGAAAATCCTGGCAAACCCGGAACTAGCTTTTCTATTGTGCTGCGCAATGCGCCCTTGAAACTTGAGCCGGGAATAAACGGTTTCTGATCGGGGGTCAAGACCACAGGGCTATCGCTGCTGCTCAACGTCACCTTACCGCCGCCAATATGCAGGCCCGTCTGCATCTTCAATTTGCCCTTAAATACATAGCGGTTACGTAGTAGATATCTGCTTTGTATGTTCGTTGTCATTTCTACCTCCTATAAGGCCCTTGTTGGAAGCGCCGCTGCTCTTTTATCTCCGCCTCAGCCAGCAAATTCTCGGCCAGGAGATGCTGGACATACTCACGGGTGAGCCGACCTAACATCTCGCGCTCATCTTCACTGCTGACACGCCGACCATATTGATCTTTCGTCAGAGAAAATTCAGTGTCGAGCCGTTGTTCCAGCCGGACGAGTTCTTTTTCCAGGTGCGTGTAAAAGGTCTTGATATCGCGCTTGTTGGAAGGCCAGTTTCGCTCTCGCTGGTGTTCCGCAAAATTTCGCACATTCTCATAGTTGAGAGTGAGCGCGATATTCAACAGTCCGTTCACCTGAGTTGCAGGTAATGGATTGCACTTCTCTTTCTGGATCATCCGGCGCACAAATGCTACGGACTCTGGATAGAGAACCGTATCGCTGAGTAACTCGATTTTTTGTAAGTGCTTTTGAGAGAGCATGATGCTTACGACCCCCTCTTGTTTATCCCCTGGTTTCTCCCGGCATCTTTACCCTGAGTGTTTTGCTGGTTCAGGGTGTCGCCCAGGTTGACCTGAAATTCGTACTCCACCACCATCTGGCGAATAAACTGGCGCATTAACAGCAGGTGAATACGCCGACGCTCTCGCTGGTCTTCTTCGCTTTTGTCGCCAATCTCCAACGAGGGTTTTTTACAAATGATTCCCACTCTTTCTTTCAAATTTGTATCGAGATAATTTTTCAAGCGCACACCAAACAATTCATTAGGCGAGTCTTTATGTGTCTGACGCCAGGAAGAGTTTCGAGCGGTTTGCTTCTTGATATAATCGAAGATATCAGAGGTTTTATTGGTGCTTTCCGCGATTGTTTCCAGACCCGTCAACTGTGAACGGGAGCGTTTCAGCACAGCGCCGGCATGATCTCCCAGCTTCACCGCGTCCTCATAGAATATATCCGCCTGGTTGTTTACCTCGAGAATAATTTGCATTTCTTTGTTCATTGCAACGTAACCTCCTGATGAAATTGGTCAGAGATACAGATGCGTCCAAAGCCCTCCGCCTTGCGCCTGCCAATACCTTCTTCCTCAGGCCGGTAAAGGGCATCGATGAGTGTAGTATCCAATGGTTTATCGCAGGCAAACAGGAAGACAGAGCTGGTATCTATCGCCAGTTCATTCGCGCGCGGCGTTCCCCACAGCTCGTTCCAGCCTGTAACACGCCGTGTGCTGCTAAACTGGCAGAGCAATTTAAGGCTTTGCTCAGGCAGATCTAAACTACTTTCCAGGGTGTCATTATCTAGTAAGGTATCAGCGTTTATGCTCGTGTAGTAACCTTGCCAGCCATCGGACAGGATTACGGGCGAATGCAGTGTCAGCGCGAAGTAAAACGGTGATGTATGTAGTTTGAGGGACTCAGCTTTTTCCTGTAAAAGTATGTTGAAAGCCTCAAGTCGCTTTCTGAAATCATCTTTACCGGTCGGGGTGTCAGGTGAGTCTATGCGCAGTCCCACTTTGCCCAGACCGCGCGTGCGTCCCGTTCCTACTCGTACCCATCCCGCCTGAGCATTCGCGACCTTGTCTATAAACTCCTCAAAGGGCTGCGCGAGCGTATCCGAGAGTTTCAACAGACCCCAGAAATCAGCATCTTCTTCGATGACTTCGCGATTATAGAGGATGCCCTCCTGTACTGTTCCCGTCACGCGATTGATGCCGTTATGCGTTTGCAGGCGCATGTCCACTTTGGCTTTGAGCATTGGGCCGCCAGCACCGAGACGCCGATAATATCCCGTAAAATTGTCCATAGGCCGGTTGAGCTGCCCACAAACAGCGCATTTTTTATGCTCTTGCAAAGGTGTAAGCAGTAAATCAGGATCAGGTGTCGTCTGATCAGCCAGCGCGAACATTGCCCAATCCAGCAGGCTATCTCGCACTCCATGTCGCGGCTCGTCTATATCAGTCTCGTGTTCTGTGGGAAGAAATCCTGGAAACCGCTTGCATGATTGCGCCGTCTTCGGTAAGGGATAAACAGGCCAGCCTGTCGCATTCTGAAACACGTCACTTTTTTTAAATGACGCGGGATATAGGTTGGGAAACCAGACCTGCTCGTTCAGAAACAAGTCCTGGAACCTGATTTCGTTGTCTGGATAGAACAGGCGATAGGCTGCAGCCAGGCTCCCGGCCAGGACAGTTCCTGGAATATATTGCGCGCTGGCCGCTCCTCCCGGCGCGTGATCGGCGCGGATGGCGAGGGGAGAGTCGGCGCGAAGGGTAAGTGCATAGTATTTCACCGGCTATCCTCCCTATTGTAATGTGCCAGCACATCCAGATGCGCCAGCCAGTTTTCCCATTGTTCCGCGTGTATGCTCTCGTCGTTCATCCTGATACCCTTGATCTCGCAGGCGCACATACCCTTGCCAGTGGATTTGTTGCCGCCAAGCCGATCAACCAGTTTTAATCCGGCCAGCAAGAGTAGCAGCGAATACGTCGGTGCATTGCGCTGATCCTTTACGTTCGCGAAGTCTGGATAAATACCTGGATCGACAGGCATACATTCCAGCGCACCCTGAATTTTCCCGGTAAAGTTGACATCGCGGTTGCCGAACTCGCTAGAATAAAGCGCGCCCGGTACGGCAGTATGTGTTGGCCGGTCTATGCGTACCTGCGTATATGTCTGCACTTGCAAGCTTTTATAGTTACCCTCTTCACCTGCATACGCCGCCTTTTCATCGCCTTCCTGACGCGCATCATCAAAAAACAGGTGTCCGGGGAAGGTGTGCGAGCCAAAGATGCGCGTTGCCATTGTTGGCCTCGCATTGCCCAGCCACAAGAGGGCCGCTTCTGCATTGTGCGGGCTTTCTATGCGTCTTATTTCTTTCTCGTCGGCATACAGACGGGATAGTTGTTCGCAGCGTTCGCGCACCATTCCCTTAAAGGTAGAACCGGGTACGTAGAGATACCCACCGCTATCGCGCACCATCGTGCGATCAACCAGCACATCTCGTATCCCGGTACCCAGGTGAAACAGCGTCGCGAACCTCAGTGAATAGTCGATCTGGATGCGATCATTTTTTTGCTCCACCGTTCCCTCCCTTTTGCTCTATAAAGTCATATAGCTCGGCGAAATCCAGCAGCGGCGAGCGGTAGACATCTTCACCGTCTTCAAACCAGGGAAATGTCATACGTGGGAACAAGGTTCCCGGTTTCTCATTTTCCTTATGTGGTTCCTGATAGCGACTGGCAACTGCATACACATATCTGTAGACATGCTGCCACTGCTTCTCTTTCCAGTTATTGAGTACAGCGCGCGCATCTGAAACAGAAGTGGTAAGGTTCTTTTTTATGACGGCCTCGCGTAACTGGTGCAGCTTTGTATGGCCCAGGTCTATTTCTTTGCCTTTTAGAACAGCTACGCGGAGTTCTTCCAGCTCCTGAACGCTATACGGTCGCAGTGTAGCATAGAATCTGGTCTGCTCATCTTTATTCTTCCGTGAGAGCGACTCCATTATCTTGTCGAACTCATGACCGGTATTGCCTGCCACAACCACAAAGTTAATGGTTGTCTTGTCGAAGTCCTCTAGCTTTCCGCGTTTCCCTGCCGCTTCCTCACGTTTCGCCCCCTCCTTTTTAGCATACTTCAATGTTGTATCTGCTAATGCATGAAGCAGGCCGAAGGGGTATTTCACCGGCGCGAGGACTACTGCTACTGAAAGAGTATAACCTTCTTT
>DAHVFL010000323.1 GCA_027316975.1 Chloroflexota bacterium
GGACTCTCGCCTACGACATTCGCGAAGGTCAGGCGCGCCCGCGCGCCTGTCATGCGGTTGACCAGCTTTTGCACGCGCTCGATGCTGCGCAAGATCATCACAAAGCCATCCGCCGTCATTGGCTCCGCAATTACCAGGCCGCTTGAACCGACAATATCTTCTAAACCCGTTTCAAGGCGATTACTGGAGATCGCTTTGAGCGAGCAGAGGCAGGTCACGCGCCCATGCGATGTATCGAAAACGAGTTCTTCGTCCGCAAGTTGTTGCTGATGCAGAATCGCTTGCGCCAGGGCAGTTGGCAGTGGTAGCACATCACTGAGGCGTCGCCCCGTCACTCGCGCAGGCGACAGGCCAAGCATGGTACCGGCGGGGGCATTCATTTGAGAAATAACGCCATCGCGCCGCAAAAGAAGAATGCCCTCCGGCAGCGTTTGCAAGATAGTCTTCAGTTCTGATAACAGGTCATTGGCGTTGCCCAGCCACACCTGCATCTGCAACTGGTTGCTGACGGCCTGCGCCGCCGCAGTAATCATACCCAGCGTGTGCGGGTGACTATCTTCGTGTCTGCCAACTACTCCCAGCACGCCCACCACGCGCCCCAGCAGATCATGCACAGGCGCGGCAGACGTATAAAAAGGGTGCAGAGCGGCGCGATAATGCATCGCGCCCTCAAGTTGTATGGGAAAAGACTCCTGCAGGGCTAATGTCAACGCATTTGAACCCTGACGATCTTCGTGCCAGGACGCGCCAACGCGCAAACCGAGATGTTCCAATTCGACTCCAAAATCCGCATCGCCGAAACAGTCTACGATACGCGCCCCGTCATCCGTAAATACCACTATGCAGGCCGTTCCCTCGATAAACTGGTGCATGTCTTCCATCGCGGGCCGCACAAGAGTAAGCAGTTGCCGCGAAATACCCGGCGGAACTGGCTCAGTCATTTCTTCGCGAGTTGTATCGCCATACGGGTCAAGGCCAAGCGTTGCACAGCGTTTCCACGATTGGATGAGCGCAGGAGGAAGCGCCCCATCCTGCATCACCCCGTGCAGCACAAATTGCTTCCAGACAGACCAGTAATCACGCATCCGAATCTGCACGCTCTTGACCTCTCGCTCCATGGTAATCCATCCCGTGGAACAACCACACGTGGTAGTATACCACGTCAATTTGCAGGAACGCTTGTGTCCACTCTTATACCAGGGTTATATGCAAGTCGAGTCAGAAAGCGAGAGCATGGCGACCCTTGCGGTCGCCATGCCCAGGTTGACTTCGATGCTGCTGTTTCAATGAATCTGCGAAGTCTGCGATGAACGGCGGTTGTACCAGAACGCCCATGTTCTGAATAAAAGAACGCCTGCCGCGAGTAAAAACAGAACGGTTTCAACTCCCAGCACATCGGCAATCACGCCGAGAAAGAGCAATACAGGAATAGAGCCAGCATTATAGAGCATCGACTGGAAGGAAAATATACGCCCCCGCTCTTCCTCTGGCGCGTGTTCCTGCATCCTGGTCTGCGCGGGAATATTCACCATGTCAAGCGCCACACCGATAAAAAATATGATTACGCCTACAAAAACAAGAATTCCTACAGCAGGGAGAGCCAGCCGTGTCAAAATAGAGCGGCCTACCGGAATGAGTATCAACCCGGCAGTGGTTCCGATGCTGCCTGCGGCGATAGTACGGTTAATACCTAACCACCGCGTAAGAGCAGGCATAAATAAGCCACCAAGCACCAGGCCAATACCGGCAGGCGCTAAAATAGCAGGCAGGAGTTGCACAGACAGACGTAAAACATTGACAACAAATGGCCCCGCCAGCTCACCAATTACCAGCAATAAGATACTGACCCCTGAAACTTGCAGCAACGCCAGGTACAACTGTTTATCTTTCCTCACATATGTCCATGTTTCTCCAACACCTTCCCGCACAATTTTCAATGTCTGTCTCCCGAACAACTCCGACAATTGAGGCTGTGCTCTTTGCTGTCGTAAAGCGCGAGCAGGAATCGCCAGGATCAATAATGTACAAACAAGGTAGATAACAGCTACAATAGCGAAGAGTATGTCAAAGGAGATAACTTGCACGCGAATTACGCCCAGTGAAACGTCAAACGCCGGAAAGAGCGCCGTGACAAGCCCACCAAGTACCAGGAAGCCCAGCGCCTGCGCGATAGTGAGCGTAATATTGAATAATGAGAGAGCGGACACCAGGTCTTCCCTGTCCACGAGCAAGGGAATGGCTGATGCTTCAGCAGGAGTAAAGAACTGGCTAATCAGTGAAATAACGAATGCCACAAAATACAGCCAGACGATTGTGTGCGGATTCAACAGGAGCGCAAACACCATAAGGCCCATTGCAATAGCGCGTAATATGTTACTTGCCCACAATACCAACCGCTTGTCCAGGTAATCGACATAGACACCTGCCAGCAAACTAAACGGTACCGCCGGTAGCGTAAACGAGACGATAGCCAGGCCAACCAGCGCCGTCGAATGAGTAATCGCGGTCACAAGGGCGATAATGCCATAATTGGCCGCGTTAAAAACCATCTGAGAGAGAAGTTGCGCCAGCCAGAGCAGCAGAAACGAGCGATTCTTCAGCACGCGCCGAAACGACCCCTTTGGCTTGCCCTCCTGTAACGATGATGGTGGAATGGGGGTATTTTCGTTTTGTTGATCTGTCTTCATTCAATTCCCTCTGTTTGTATGTGCTCTATCTAAGCTGATGTGATGACAGAAATTTCTTGAGCATACCACGTATTCAGGTAGGTAGAAAATGATAACACCAGATGACCTGGCATGAAACTTCACACACTATAAACACGCATAGCCGCACAGGTTTGTAACGCTATAAACCAGATTATAGCAGAGCATGAAAATCGACTGACATCCTCTAGACCATCCTACCGCCCTGCAATGCTTCACCGCCTTTCAAGTCTCAGCGCTGCCGCGCATTACAGGTGACGGTCATCAATGCGCCCATCTTTGGCGGTCAATGGGAACTCGCGCTACCCAACGTCAGCATCAATGACCGCCTGCTTGATATCGTAGTGATTGAGGAATTCGAGTTCAGGAGACTTAACTCGGTCCTCATGCGTCTCTTTGGCGCGCACGCACAGGACGATGCTTCCACTACCGTTGAATTGGGCGAACATGTATCCACATTGGAACATCATCCCGCCAATCTGACAACTATTCCGGGACTCCACCACCTGCAAGCAGAAGGCGTACTTATTTCGACAAACGCTGACCCACGCGATGTGACGCTGGATGGTGAAGTGCGTGGACAGACGCCGGTGTATGTCCATGTTGCGAACGAGCGGCTGCGAGTGATGGGGCCAGCACGGGAAAAAAGCGCTGGATAATCCAGAAGCCAATCTCAACCGCCGGGCCAACGCCAAAGGCGAAAATGAGCGTACCAACACCAACCGTTCCACCCAGAAAGAAACCAAAGGCCAACGCGCTGAGCTCGATTGCGCCCCGTACAATGGCGATACGTATACCGGTCAGCACATTCAAACGCAGCATCAACCCGTCACGCGGACCGGCTCCCAGGCGCGGTGATATATAGAAAGCCGTTCCCAGGCCCATCAACAAAACACCCAGGACATCGGCTGCCAGTCGCACCACCAGCGGCGCGGTACCCAGGTCTGGCAGCCAGCCTATCCGCAAATGTATATCGATAAAGAAGCCGATCAGCAGCATATTGAGAACGGTGCCCACGCCCGGACGCACGCGCAAACACAAACCGACCAGGATAATCACTCCTCCCACCACGATGCTGGCCTGCCCAAAAGAAAGCGGCGTATGCAAACTCACTCCTTTGTGCAAAACATCCCACGGCCCCAGGCCCATATCCGAGCGATACGTAAAGACAATTCCAACCGAACAGAGAAACAGGCCCCACATTAAAATGATGAGCCGGCGCGTATACGCCAGCGTTGTACTGAAAAACGTTGCAGGTGCTTGCATGACAGATAAATCCTTGCGTGAAACAGCGAAACAAACCTTGCCTCGACTATAGTGTATAAAATACACATAGCAGTGACAACAGCCAAAGCAAGCCGCAAATACCCAACCAATGGATACAGAGGGCGGCGCAAGCGTCCCACCGCTCTCTCTGCTGTCACCCTGAGCGCAGCGAAGGGTCTGATGGCCCGACACCGTGATCCTTCGCTACGCTCAGGATGACAGGCCTGGGTGGTAGTAGCTACCCAAACGGTCGCCCTGCTCTCTCTGGCTTCACACACTCCGCAAAACAAGAGCGCGCACCTCTTGCCCCCAACCTGAACTCGTGATAGCATACACTTACAATAACAAACACCATCAATTCAGAGGAATGTCCCTATGCGCACCACAACCCGCTTGCGCCAGTTGCTGGCTGGCCCGCATCTGCTTGTCGCACCCGGCGCGTTTGATGCGTTGAGCGCGCGTTTGATCGCCCAGGCCGGATTTCCTGCTGTCTATATGACGGGGTTTGGCACGGCGGCCAGTGTGCTTGGTCAGCCTGATGTGGGATTGTTGACGATGAGCGAGATGGTCGCTCGCGCTTCCGCGCTTGCCTCAGTTGTAGGTGACTTGCCCCTCATCGCCGATGCCGATACCGGCTATGGCAATCCCATTAACGTGCGGCGCACCATCCGCGAGTACGAACGTGCCGGAGTCGCGGGCCTGCATATCGAAGACCAGGTCTGGCCCAAGAAGTGCGGCCATATGGAGGGCAAGCAAGTCATTCCCATGCACGAAATGGCGCAGAAAGTGCGCGCCGCCGTCGATGCTCGTCAAGACCCCGATTTCGTGATTATCGCGCGCACCGATGCCAACGCGGTTAGCGGTCTGGAGGATGCGCTGCGCCGGGGTCGCGCCTACCGGGATGCTGGCGCGGATGTGATTTTTATCGAAGCCCCACGCTCAATCGAAGAATTGCAAGCCATCGCGCAGGCTTTCACCGGTACGCCGCTGCTCTTCAACTGGGCCGAAAGCGGCAAGACACCGCTCTTGCCCCTGCACGAGATACACAGGCTGGGCTTCAAACTCGTCATCTTCCCCGTGAGCCTGCTGTTTGCCGCCACGCACGCCATGCTCGCCTTGCTGGAAGTCCTCAAGCTGGGCGAGACGCCAGCGTCCTTTAGCTCGAGTATGGTGACATTCTCGCAGTTCACGCAGCATATCGGTCTCCCTGAGATTCAGGATTTGGAACGTCGTTATGGAGTCAACCCGCCAACGGTTGACCGCTAGAAAAAGGAGTATTTCTATGGCAGAAAACACCTTCGCCAAAGCCAGTATCACCATCGAAGCGGCTCAGCGCATGATCGCTGCCGCCGAAGCCAAAGCGCGCGAGATGGGCCGCCCCATGTGCATCGCCATCGTGGACGGCGACGGCACGCTCAAAGCCTACAGTCGCATGGACGGCGCGCCCCTGCTGAGCGTGCAGTTATCCCAGGACAAAGCCTACACCGCCATCAGCTTCGGCATGGCCACCCACGAATGGCACGAATTCGTCAAAGATGATCCGCCCCTGCGCGACGGCATCATCAAAACCGACCGCCTGATTGTCTTCGGCGGCGGCTATCCAATCATGGCCGCTGGGCAGATGGTCGGCGGCATCGGCGTGAGCGGCGGTCATTATACACACGACATGGAAGTAGCTCAAGCGGGG
>DAHVFL010000324.1 GCA_027316975.1 Chloroflexota bacterium
AAACCTCCCAGTGAAAGGCCCCGCCCTGGCATCGTAGTTTACGATTGCTTAGAGGACAAAGCTATCGGCCAGAGGGTTGCGGTTAGCGCCATTCTGTTTCTCGCCCATCCCGCCTACAGCCTGCTGTCCGCCTGTCTGGCGCGAGACGTAGCTACCGCCATTCTGCGCGTTTTGCAGATTCTGCAAGCTTTGCAGCGTTGCCTGCGATTGCGCGCTGGCCGACATGCCATTGGCGGAGTCGGTTGCAAGCTGAATTGTCTTGCCATCGATCACGATAGCCATACCGACACCGCGCCGCAAATCGGCGATTTGGCGACGAAGTTCGCGGTTCTCAGCTTCTAAAGCGTCCATCAATTTTTTTTGCTCAAGCAGCATCTGTGCGATGCCTTCAAATCCTGCGCTTGCAGCACGATCCATCATGGATTCCTCCTGCGAATATGGTGTACCCATTAACTCTAAAACAAAATTTCCCAACACAGCGCCACGCCCTCCCAATTGCTCACACGCTCAACTCAAGAGATGTACGACGCGATCCCAAATGGCAGCCGCAACGCCTGTTTTGGGCATTACTGGCAAATCTTCCATCGTCTCATCGGCATGAAAGATATATACCTTATTGGTCTCTGACCCAAAGCCGCTATCCGAGCGGCTTACATCGTTTGCAATGAGTAAATCCAGGCGTTTGGCAGCGAGTTTGCCGCGCGCATTGGTTAGCACATCGCTCGTTTCAGCAGCGAACCCTATACGCACTAATCGCCGCCGGGGCCTGTTGCCACCTGGAATACGTTCCACGGCCTCCGACTGTTGAGACGCAGCCGCGAGTTCTCCCAGGATATCCGGGTTGCGCGCGAGGCGCAACGCAAACCCACCCTCAGCATCAACTTCCCGCGCTTCCTTCCCCCCCTTTTTCAGCTTTTGGGGCGCGACTTCAGCCGGGCGATAGTCCGCCACGGCTCCGCTCATCACAAGCACATCGGCCTCTTCCACTGCGTCAAATACCGCGTCACGCATTTGCAGCGCGGTTTCGACTCTCCGCACATCCACCCCATAGGGCGCATCCAACGCGACGGGGCCGGAGATCAAGATGACATCCGCGCCGCGATCGCGCGCTTCCGTTGCCAGAGCATAACCCATCTTACCAGATGAGCGATTGCCCACAAAGCGTACCGGGTCGATTGGTTCCTGAGTGCCGCCAGCAGTCACAACAACGCGGCGACCCGCCAGGTCCCCATTCCGTCCCAATACCACTTGAATGGCTCCGAGGAGTACGCTACTATCAGGAAGTCTACCAATCCCTACTTCTCCAGATGCCAGCTGTCCAACTTCCGGCTCAATTATGAAAGCTCCGCGTTCCCGCAGTATTGCCAGATTTGCCTGGGTCGCGGGATGCGTATACATTGTGTGATGCATCGCCGGAGCCAGCACAAGCGGGGCCTTCGTCGCCAGGGCTACAGCAGTCAACATGTTGTCCGCAATGCCATGAGCCAGCTTCGCGAGCGTATTCGCAGTTGCCGGCAGTACGACAAGCACGTCAGCATCCTCTCCCAGGGCAATGTGCGTTTCTGCTGCGCGTCCAGACGGTTCCCACAGGTCGGTGTAAACCGGGCGATGGCTCATCGTTGAGAATGCCAGGGGACGAACAAATTCTTCGGCTCGTTCCGACATAATCACATCGACCAGCGCACCTGCTTGTTGCAGGCGACTGACCAGTTCCACCGCTTTATAGGAAGCGATACCGCCACATATACCGACGAGTACACGTCTGTTAAGTAACACTGCTTGCTTGCTCGCCCTCTTCAACCACACCTTGTGATTCAAGGTTATAGCAACAATAGCATAGAATGACACAATTTAACAAGCAATCACCTGGAAGTACCAGTAGCGCCACCCCTTGTGGGTGTCCCGTCCATCCGACCACGTGCCTGTCAAATGATATGCGGACGGGACACCCACAAGGGGTGTCGCTACTGCCTATGCTCGCACGTCTTTGCGTTTGAGAATATAGGCGATCAGGACACCCAGACCGGCGATCATGATTGCCAGCACGGACCAGCTGAGCAGCAGGTGCAAAGTAGCTGCTGTCTGGCTGTTCGTGGAGAAGAGGGTGCCCTGGTAGCTCCAGGAGTCGCCGCCCAGCGCGTCGCCGTGAATACCGACCGAGGAACCCGCGGCAGCCATGCCCCAGCGCAATCCGAACAGTGAGCTGAAAACCTGGAGGAACGGGCCGTTGATCTGGAAAAGGATACCGGAGAAGATCACCTGTGGAACCAGAATGATGGGGATAAAGCTCACCGCCCGGTCGTTATTGGGCGCGAGGGCCGAAAGCGTCAGACCAACCATCAAGCCGGCCAGCGATGTGAGCGCCATGCTTATATACACCTCCAACGGCGCGGGTAAGATAATGCCCTGCTGAATGGGGGCGATGGCATTGACAACCAGTACCAGGACTGCGCTCTGGATCAGGCTGAGCACGCCGAGTACCACGATCTTCGAGAACATGTAGGGGATAATGCCCAGGTTGACGGTGCGTTCTCGGCGATAGATGGGAGCCTCTTTGACGATTTCGCGCGCGCCATTGACGCAGCCAAACATGGTAGCCGCGAAAGCCATGATGAACAGGTACTTCTGCGCATCATTGCCGGAGAGTGGCTTGATGAACTTTTGCAGCGCCAGCGCTTCGCCGCCATTCTGCGCGGCGAAGCGCTGGCCGCGCGGGTCATTGGTCAGGAAGAACGCCACATTCGTGCAATCCTGAGGATTGGTGCCGGGAGTGACAGGGATAGTCACACCTAATCCAGGCGGGTTCAGAACGCAACCTACCACGTTATACGAATTAAAGGTACCTCCTCCTCTATTAGACAGCATGAAGAACAGGATCAGCGCGATGATCGGGGCTTGCAAGAGTAGGATCAGCAGGTTGCCCACGTCGTTTCTGAGCAGTTCGATATACCGGCGAGAAAGCAGTGAGAACTGCCGCCAGGGGTTGCCACGCCTGGGCTGGATAACCTCGGCGGTTTGCAACTGGCGATTGGCCCGGGTGGCCGGGCTGCTCTGTAACGGCGCGACCACAAATTGCTGGAATTGGGGTGAGGCTCTGAAGCGCGCCTCGGCCTCGGCGGGAATGTTGGGATTGGCGTCGGTCGGCTCCAACGCGCTGTAGATTTCGGCGAAGTCGGTCTTGCCGAAATAGGTTTTAGCCTCGTTGGGCGGCCCGAAGAAGACCAGGCGACCTCCCTGCGCCAGGAAACAGATGTAATCGCAGGTATTGATATTATTGGTGGCATGAGTGACCAGAATGATGGTATGTCCCCTGTCGGCCAGTTTGCGCAGCAGGAACATCATCTTACGGTCCAGACCGGGATCGAGGCCCGATGTTGGTTCATCCAGGAAAAAAACGCTGGGGTTCGCCAGCAATTCCAGGGCAATCGAGACGCGCTTGCGCTGCCCGCCGGAGAGTTTGCTGACCAGCAATGTACGGCGGTGCTTCATCTCGACATCGTCGAGCACCTCATCGATGCGCTGCCGCACCTGCTCCTCGGTGAAGTCTTCGGGCAAGCGCATACGGGCGGTGTAGTACAGGGCGCGTTCCACCGTAAGGTCGCGATGGATGATGTCATCCTGCGGCACGTAGCCCAGCTGCGTGCTGAAAGAGGCCAGGTGGTGGTAGTAGTCCTTATCGTTATAGTACACGGCGCCATGCTGGGCCGGTCGCAGGCCGTTGAGCGCGTCCATCAGAGTGGATTTGCCGGCGCCGGAACCACCAACGAGGGCCACGAACTTGCGCGGTGGGATGGTAAGCGAAATATCGTTGAGGAGAATGACGCCCTTATTACCCTCTTTGCGTAGTTGCAGCGCGTCAATGCGAATACTGCCGCTTTCATCGCGCTGCGTGAGCTGGGTGCCGGTATAGGTCAGATTGAACGGGCCGATGCGAATGTCATCGCCGGGATTCAAGAGCTGGTTATGGATACGCTGCCCATTGACGTAAACATGGTTAGTACTGCCTGTATCAATGATGCGATAGCCGCCCTGCACCAGTTCGAGACGGGCATGATGACCGGATACCTGCGGGTGATTGAGCACGACCATGTTATCAGGCTCCGGCAGACGGCCAATGGTAATGACAGGCGCGCCCAGTGGAATGGGGCGCATCTCCGGCACAACATCCTGCGCTGCTCCGCTGCCGTCGTTGTAGGTGATAGTGACCAGGGTGCCATGTTCGTCGCCGATACGGAAGAAATCGCCGCGCACTAACGGCCTTCTAAAGGTCTCGTCGCCCTTGAAGTGGTGACCTTGAAAGATGACGCCGTTCAAAGTGCGTCCCTGTCGCGCCTGCGGGTGAGGATGGAGAAAGACGTACTGGTTGCCTTCGCGCACGATCTGGGCGTGGTAGCCAGAAACCACCTCCTCAGGAATGACTACGTCGTTAGTCGGGTTACGTCCAATGTTGATAACATCTTTGGTCAGTGGCAACGAATTCTTATTGGGATGAATATTTGAAATGACTTCGATTGAAGCAGCGTTACCGGGTGCGGACCCAGGCGGCACTGGCTCTGTATAATAGGGCGCATTGAGGGTAGGCTGCCTGTTTGCGCCTGGCATCTGCGCTCCTGGTGGTACATAGGATGGAAATGGTTGTGGCTGCGGTGGCTCGGCATATGGCAAAGCGAATGATTGCTGCGGCGGTTGTGGCTGCGGCGAATACGAGGGTTGCGCGAGTGATTGCTGCGGCGGCGTTAAATGTGGCTGGTTCAATGACGGAGATGGAGCTGGACCTGGAACGCTGGCCGAAGATGGTGCAAGGAAAAGGAAGCTTGTAAACCCCCCCAGGCTGATCTCATCGCGATCATGAATCGGGCCACTTTGCACTTCGTACCCATTGACAGTTATGGTGTTGGTTTCCGAAAGTTTTTCGATACTCCACTGCCCGTTTGTATTGACCAGCCGGGCAAGTTCCCGCGAAGCCCTGGGGTCCGAAAGGACAATATCATTTTTAGGCTCGCGTCCAATCGTTATAACTGGCTTGCTGATCTGAAAAATGCGCCCTGCCATCGAGCCAGTAATAAAATTGATGGAACCCCAACCCTGAGACCCGTTTACCCCGTTCATAATGTAGTCTGCCTTTCATGTTGATCGCCATAAAGCCATCGATGATGAGCAGATTATACTGTAGTGTTCTGTTACTGGCAATAAGCAAAATGTGCAAATGCGACCAGGGCGGGGACAGAGCCGCCGCCCAATAGGCGTCAAGGGAAGCCGGGTCGAAAGTGGCCTCGTCCGGCTACCAGGGCGACCGCAAGGGTCGCCCGTACCCTACACGAACCAGAGACCCGGTCGTCCAGGGTACGGGCGGCGGCTCTGCCCCCGCCCTGGAAGCGGTCCGGCAGACAGCCATCGATCTCCTACGAGAGTTCCTTCACTTGACGCCTATGGGGCGACCCTTGCGGTCGCCCTGGAGGTCTTTCACCGGTAGGGTTTTTTGAAACGCGCCGATCTCGCCTGTCATCCTGAGCGCAGCGAAGGATCTCTCGTCGGCAGCACGCAGATCCTTCGCTGCGCTCAGGATGACACCTCTGGCGACTGCCTGTTGTACAAAACCTCCCAGTGAAAGACAAGCCCCGCCCCTACCCTATAC
>DAHVFL010000325.1 GCA_027316975.1 Chloroflexota bacterium
CAGAATGACAGCTTGCTGGCCTGTCATTCTGAGCGCAGCGAAGAATCTCCGTGGCGCTCAGAATGACAGCTTGCTGGCCTGTCATTCTGAGCGCAGCGAAGAATCTCCGTGGCGTAAACCCGATCTTGCCCATTTACGGGGAATCACCGAATGACTCTCTATCCTTCCGGGTGAGTGTAGGGACGCGATTCATCGCGTCCCTACACTCACGCTATTTTTCACCCGGAAGGATAGAGACCCCACCGGGTTTTCTGATTGATCTATGCGCGCAACTCTGGTATAATGTGTATACGAAATCATAGAACACCAGTTTCAAACGTGCTGGAGAATCACCATGAGCGACCGTCTCGTCTCGCCTAAGATGAGTGAAGAAGAGCAGGCCATCGAGGGCAGTTTGCGCCCGCGCAGCCTGGCGGAATATATCGGGCAGGAGAAGATCAAGGATAACCTGAGCATCCTGCTGGAAGCGGCGCGCAGGCGCAACGAGTCGGTAGACCACGTGTTGTTGTATGGCCCGCCGGGGCTGGGCAAAACCACGCTTTGCAATATCATTGCCGTTGAGATGGGCGTCAACCTGCGCACCACGTCCGGTCCGGCGATAGAACATGCAGGAGACCTGGCCTCCATCCTGACAGCCTTGCAGTCCGGCGAAGTGCTGTTCATCGACGAGATACACCGGCTGAGCCGCGCTGTCGAGGAACGCCTGTATTCGGCGATGGAAGACTTCGCGCTGGACGTGATGATTGGCAAAGGGCAGAGCGCGCGCGCGCTGCGACTGAGCCTGCCACCATTCACGGTCGTGGGAGCCACTACGCGCGTCGGCTCGCTGACCGCGCCCCTGCGCGACCGCTTCGGGGCCATCTACCGTATGGAGTACTACGAGACTGCCGCGCTCAAACAAATCTTGACCCGTTCGGCGCGCATCCTCAAAGTTCCGGCCAACGAGGAGGGCATCGAAGAGATCGCGGGCCGCGCGCGCGGCACCCCGCGTATCGTCAACCGCCTGCTCAAGCGCGTGCGCGACTATGCCCAGGTGCGAGCCGACGGTATCATCACACGCGAGGTAGCGCAGGCAGCGCTGGACGCGCTGGAAGTCGATCATATCGGCCTCGACCAGACCGACCGCAACCTGCTGCTGACCATCATCCAGAAATTCGATGGCGGCCCCGTCGGCCTGGACACGCTGGCCGCCAGCACCAGCGAAGACTCCGAAACCATCGAAGATGTCTACGAACCCTACCTGCTGCAACTGGGCTTCATTGCGCGCACCCCGCGCGGGCGCATCACCACGCGCCTGGCCTACAAACATCTTGGCCTGGACGCGCCACAAGGTGGCAATGGATTGGGGCCGGGATTGTGGCAATCGGTAACGCCCGAGAAAGGCGATGGTGGCGCGGTGTAGGCGAGAAAAAGGCGATGGCTCCTGGATGCATCACTTTGCTTTTTCATCCTTATCTTCTCCCTCCAACTCTCGCAGAAGCTTCTCAGTCTCTTCCACGCTGGCGCTTAGAATTGATGCGATAGTGGCGGGTAGGCTCGCATCAGCACTGCTCTCCCACAAGCGTGCAATGCTGCGCAGGACGATGCCACGACTATAGTTGTCTTTATATTCAATAAAAATTCGTAAGGCTGTCAGGAAGTAGTCGTATGCTTGCTGCCACAACTGTTGTTCCTCTGCGACCATGCCCAACTGGTGGTAGGTACCCGCCTGCGCATAGCGGGCGTTGAACTCGATCTTGAGCTGCAAGGCCTGCTGGTAGTAGGCTGCGGCCTGGGGCCACTGGCGCTGTTGCTGGGCGACTCTGCCCAGCTGGTGGTAGGTGCCCGCCTGCTCATAGCGGTCATTGAACTCGACGTAGAGCTGCAAGGCCTGCTGGTAGTAGGCCTCAGCCTGGGGCCACTGGCGTTGTTGCTGTGCGACGCTGCCCAACTGATGGTAGGTACTCGCCTGCGCATAGCGGGCATTGAACTCGACTTTGATCTGCAAGGCCTGCTGGTAGTAGGCCTCAGCCTGGGGCCACTGGCGTTGTTCCTCGGCGACTCTGCCCAACTGGTGGTAAATACCTGCCTTTAATTCACCACGCTCCTTCTCATTTATATGCATCAATTGACTTGTCAAGTTGAGAGCCTTTTTATATGACACTTCTGCATCTGTATTTTGCCTGAGATCAAGTTGCGTATTTGCAATATCCCAAATGACACGAATAGTTTCCGTATTGAGCTTTTCAGAGGAATATGTTTCCAAGTGAACTATCACAGTTTGACCTAGTTCAAGCCTACGATGGCGATCCTGAGTAGTTTTCAGATAGTTAGTCAAGACCCCGTAGAGAGAGTAAATCGAAACCTGAGCAACCAGAGCGAGATTCAACGCCGTCACAAGATTTTCGTATTCCAAGCTGGTTAGTACTTGACCAAGTTGCCTTTCCTTTGGGTCTTTAGATAGAAGTAATCCCATCAGTGTATTACTCAGTTGGCTATAATGTCCGCGAAATGCCTTCTCTATTGATTCACGCACTTCTACCAAATCCGTTGCATTGAGGCGGTTGCGCAGGAAGTAGGGCAAGATGGGCTGCAGGCGGAGAAAGCCGGGGATTCGGTCAGGACTGAGCAGACCCCAGTTCTGGGCCTCGCGCAGTACCTCCGGCCAGCGTTCAAAAGGCAATGCCTCCAAAACAGGCTGTTGGTGTAACTGCTTCGTATATTCATCAAGCATATCTACCCAGATTACCGAGGTGAAGGGGGCCAGGCAGAGCAGCAGTTGCTGCGCTGCTAGTGAGAGGTTGCTATGCGAATAATCGATGCAGCGCAGGATGCTCTCCGTCTTCTCAACGAATATGCTCTCTGGCTCTTTCTCGCTGCCGTCGTTCTTATCCGTGTCGATTTTTTTGTCGCCAGCCTGTAGCGCCGTCAGCACTTCAGTTGAGGTTTGATAGGCGAGATTAGCAAGCACTACCTCCAGGGCCAGAGGGAAGCCGTCCAGCAGCTTGAGCAACTGGCGCAGGTCAGTATCCTGGCGATATTTTGTGGCATTGTTTCTTTCCAGGATGCGGTCGGCCAGAGTGGAGGCCGCTTCTGCATCCAGGCCGGGCAGGTCGTAGATGTTTTTGTCGAAGGTTTGCTTCGCCAGCCAGTCTTCGCTGCCGCGCGAGCCGAGCAAAACGAGAGTGCGACCCTGCGCGAGATCGGTAAGGAAGCCGCGCAGAGCTTTTTGCTCTTCGGGCGGCAGCGTGTGCTGGATGGCGAGATGCGCTCCTGTGATGGATTCCAGGTTGTCCAGTACCAGAAGGTGGCTAGTGGAGCGCAGGTCCTGGGAAAGCATAGCCTGTTGCGCTTTTAACGAGAGTGGCTGGAATTCCGTGTAATATCTGGGGCCATAGAGTTGTTGCGCGATGCTGGTCATGATCTGCTGGAGCGTGTAGGCTTTCTCGTCGTAGCCGAAGTAGAAGACTCGTTTGACGAAGCCGGTGGTGTGCCACCAGGCGGCCAGGTGTTTGAGCAGCGTGGTTTTGCCCGCGCCGCCCATACCGCGCACTAACAGGATAGTGCGCTGCTCGAGCAAACGCTTCTCGATCTGCAGGATATCGATGTCTCTACCGACAAAGCCATACGTCGGGTCGGGCGGCGTGTAGTCTTTTTCCTCAGCTTTGCGCTCAAACCATGCTTTACGCTCTTTCTGGGTGAAATCGCGCGGTTGCAGCGCGACCGGCTGGTTCTGGTAGACGACGGGCAGCAGCCAGTCCTCCAGGTCGATACGCTGGTCAAAGTAGGCAACACGCTGTTTATCGTTATAGAGTTCGTTGCGGGCGTGGCGGATGGCGGTTAGCAGTTCATCTCTGGCAAAAAGATGTCGATAGAGGGTACTCATCAGCAGCTCGGCGGCGCGCACGTTGACCGAGTAACCCATAGCCAGCACCAGTTGCACCCCCTCCTTTATCAACTGGCTGCCCAGGCTGGTCTCCCTGTCGCCTGTTTGCTTGCCGGATTGACAGGCGTTGAGGATAGTAATGGGAATCTGATGTGTGATAAGCAAAGCGGCCAGTTCTGACGCCTCGACGAGGTCTGATAGTTTCTTCTTATCCTCTTCATCTCTATCCGCTTCAAATGATAGGAAAGCTTTGACTCCATCGTATGGTTGAATTTTCCTGTGGGCATAAGACGTGTACTGGTGAGAAGTGATTTGAGGTTCTTTCTGGATGCCTTGAAATTGTGTATACGCCAGCACGGAGCCATGCATATCAAAGTGGATCACGTGATAGTAGCCTTCGCCATGCTTTGCCGTCGTTGCGCGCAGGTTGTTTTCCAGCGCCCTGTAGGTGCCGGGGCGCAGGATGTCAACCTGGACGGGTAGACCCGCGTTGCGCAGCGACTCAACGAGAGGGCGTGAGATGGTGCGATAGCCGATGTCGCGCTTGCCGTAGGGACGCGCAACGACGACAAGCAAATTGATGGTGGGCGAACTATGTACGGATAGTTCCAACGTCTGAGCCTGGAGATTTTTGCGCACCATCTTTGCCTGCAACGCGAGGGGCTTTTCCAGTTCCGGGTCTTTCAACGCCTCCCAGTGGAGCGCGTGAAAGCCAGGAGAACCTTCAATCTCAATCTGTACGTCGTTCAATCCTGTCTGAAGGGCCATTTTATAGGCAAATTGGACTTTCGTATTTTGCTCGAAAACCTGTTTGAAAAGCGACTCGCCATACGCTGTGATAGAAGCGGCAGCATCATCAGCACGCACATTATCGAGGAAAGGAAGCTCGTGGTGTTGCTCAAAGTACCACTCGATATCCTCCTCTTGCTTACTGGTGAAAGGATTGCTGATAGTGACGGGGTTTGCCGGACCGTTGTTGAACCTCACCACCGCTTTCCAGCCGCCTGCCTCTTCAGCCTGCTCCTGGATGCTTATGCTTCTCGATGGCAGGTCAACCGCTCCTATCCTGACTGCCTATGGCCTGTCGATATCCACTACCAGAATGCGAGCGCCGTCGGGCTTCTGTGTTTCCACGATATGGATGTGGGTGCCTGGAGCTGTCGCAGGCGGCGTCGATGTGATAGCCGGTGTGTTGCGCGCGCTCTTTTTCTCGCGTATGCGCCGGACAACATCTTTGAGCAGATCGTATAGCTCGCTGCTGGCAATGTTTGTGCCAACGCTAAGCAAGATTGTGAAAGCCATGGTCGGGTCAAGGAACTGCACGCTTTTAGCCTCGGAAAGGTGGACTTCGGCAGCGGCGCGCGCGGCGCCTGTCTCGTTCCATGCATCGGCAAATTCTTCGGGGGTTATTGCGAGATTGCGCGCGAGAGCTATCTGGTACTCCATATGCATTTTCCCTCTCAATAAGGTATTGCTCAAATTGTGCATTATTTGATGTAAATGAGCCAGTTTGACACAGTTTATCACAAATACGGCAAAAAGCAAGATTGAAGAGATAAAATGGGTCTATATCATTCCGGGTGAAAATACATAGTTTGTAGGGACGCGATTTATCGCGTCCGCTTCGGGCGAGCGTCGGCATGAGTGGACGCGATGAATCGCGTCCCTACAAATCACCCTGAAGGACGGAGACCCGAGATAAAATACAGTCGTTTTTGATGACGAAGCGACGGAGGGCGGCGCAAGCAAGCCCCCACCCCAGTGC
>DAHVFL010000326.1 GCA_027316975.1 Chloroflexota bacterium
GATCGTGAAGGAACGCAGAAACGCCTCGTTCGCCAGCTCTCCCGTTTGGGCTATCAAGTGGAACTTCAGCCCATCGCTCAGGCTGGGTAATCTCTGCTTTGGTTGCTAGCGAGGGGACTTTTTCAGAGGAGAGTTCGTTCACTTGACGCTTATTGGGCGGGTGCCAGCCCCGCCCTGGTCAATAGTACTCTCGACAGTTTGCCGGTGCGCGGTTATAATGTGGCAAAGGCCTATCAGGATAAAGGAGCCGGTGATGGTTGTCGTCGCATTACCAGGAGTCACTACGCTCCATTGGAGCAGCGTTTCAAGTCCGCGGGGATCATGTGTGATACTGGCTACTGAACGCGGCATTTGCTGGCTGGGAACGCCCGGTACAGCGCTGGACATGGGACTGAGCTGGATACAGCGCAAAATGCGCTTGGCACCGGTCGTCGAAGATGTATCTGGTGAGCCGCTGCGCCAGGCCGTTGACCAGCCAGGGCGCTACTTCGCGGGCGAACGCGTGCAATTCACCTGCCCGCTGGATTTACATGGCACCCCGTTTCAATTGAAGGTGTGGAACGCGCTCACCCGCATTCCGTATGGCGAAACGCGCCCCTACGCGGAGATTGCGCGTGAAATTGGGCATCCCAGCGCGGTGCGAGCGGTAGGCGCGGCGAACGGGGCCAATCCCATCGCCATCATCGTTCCCTGCCATCGCGTTATTGGCAGCAATGGCTCACTAACAGGCTACGGCGGCGGCCTACCAACCAGGGCATGGCTGCTTGCGCTGGAAACCGTTACTGGTAATTACCGGCCTGGGTCATGAAAATCCTGAGTAGTCCTCGCACAGTCACGATTATTATACCGGCCTCGACCAGCGCCATCACTATCCAGACCCAGGTTAGAGGCTTACCAAGCACATTGGATGCGGAGGCGGGATCGAGTGACTTGAGAAAGAGCGGCGTCAAAATAATGAGGGGGAATGCTACCAGCGCCAGGCAAAAGGCCGCGACGACGGCTGGCAAGAGGATGCGCCAGAGACCGGAATCGCGCAAATTCTCGGTTTTGGCCGTGCCATACGCCTTGCGTTCTTCCGTAGCAGGCTTTTCAACGGCTGTGGTCTGGCTCGCGGTATTATTCTCCATAAATTATCACTCCTGAGAAACATGCCTTGCGCCCACCGGACGCCGGAATTATGCTGTAGTATATCACAGGAAAGGGGCTAGCGGGTGTTCGACGACAGACGACAAACGGGACTACAGGCCAACGCCAACGATGCCTCCTTCTCATGGTGGAGTTGGAGGCCGGGCATCAGGCCGGGCCGCGCGCTTTTGATCAGCATTCCACTGGTGTGCGTAGGATTTTTTTTCATTCTCGCGGGCATCTACTCCCTGATTTCCATAATCATCGACAACAACTCGCCCCCCACGCGCATACCAGGGGTAGTTACGGGTTATACGAGCGGCATACTGGACAATCAGACGCACCTGTCGATTCGCCTGCAACGAAATGGCAGATTCGCGACTATCACCCCTGCTATTACCCCGGCTGAGCAACGTGTTATCCATAGCGGCGACGCGGTCATGTTAGATTATTCTCCACACCTGGGATATTTATACGCCCTGGAAGATCATGGACAGCGCTATACCCTGCCCGGCGGTAGCCCACTGAGCGGTCTATTTGCATCAATCGCGCTCATCCTGCTGGGCCTGCTCTTTTGCCCGTATCCACTCCTCCTGACTTTGTGGGGATGGCATGATCTCCGGCAGCCAGCAGCGACGATGCGCGGGAAAGTTGTTGGCCTGCGCGTTTCGCAGCGGACGCGCGCTCCCCTGGGAAGACGCGCAACACACCCCGGCCTGACACCGCGCCTCGGACGCGCATGGTACGGTATGGCCTTAGAAACGCTCGCCGCCCAACAAGACATAGTATCATTCGCAATTCGTGAAGAACAGCACAAAGCGCTACGTGAGGGACAAAACGTAGAGGTTACATATTCGCCGCACCTGCATTATGTCCACTCGATTCAGCCTATCATCAACGAAACGCCATTGGGAGACGTTAAGCAGGAGCAAGCGAGATGACCGGCAAGAAAGGGGAGCTGCTTCCCAGACAGGCGATGCAGCAATTGCTCGATCTTCTCTACCCCCCGCGCTGCGCGGGCTGCCAACGCGGCGGATATGTGTTGTGTCCATCCTGCCTGGCACGCATCCCTCCCCTGACATTCATATGCCAGCGATGCAGCGCGCCTCTTTCACCAGGGGGCATATGCTCATCCTGCCAGTCGGCTCCGCTCAAACTCAGTGGCTTACGCGCTGTAAGCGCCTACCAGGAACCGCTACGTTCGTACATCCACGCGCTCAAATACGATGGCAACACACGCCTGGCGCAACCGCTGGGTATGCTGCTGGCCCAGGCATACCACACACTCGGCATACGCGCTGATGGCATTGTGCCGGTACCCCTGCACAGCGAACGCTACCGGCAGCGCGGCTACAATCACGCGGCGTTGCTGGCGCGCGTCTGCGCAACCCGCACCACCCTGCCGCTTTTTGAAAACATGCTCATACGCCATCGCGCCACGCTTTCCCAGGTGGGATTAGCGCATTGGGAACGGCAACAAAACGTGCAGGGGGCTTTCTCCTGTGCGCCCGCGTATGCAAACGGGCAACTGCGCGGGCGCGCTATCTTGCTCATCGATGATGTCAGCACAACCTCTTCCACCCTTGAAGCTTGCGCCGCGCCACTGTTCGCCGCCGGAGCTGCAACCGTGTATGCGCTTGTGCTCGCTCGCCCAGGTTCGTAGCCAGTAGCGACACCCCTTGTGGGTGTCCCGTGTATCCATACGCGGACAGAGGACGAACGGACAGAGGACGAACGGAAAGGATACGGGCGGGACACCCACAAGGGGTGTCGCTACTAAATTGGTGAATATGCTATAATAGCCCACGAAAGTATGAAACGTCAGACGACAGATAGCTTAATCGAACTGGTTTGTCAGAGGTATGCACAGGTTGACCCATCTTGTCTGTCTGATGTGTAGAGAGGACACCCCATGACAGGTAGTGGGAAATGGCTAAGGAACAGCTTTATCTGGCTCATAGTGGCACTGATCATCGTCCTGGTCATCGTGCTCTTTTTCCGTTCAGGTTCAGATACGACGCAGGTCAACATCTCGACTATCCTTACTGATATTCAGACGGATATCGCTAAAAATCAGACAGATAGGCTCCTGGTGAGCAATGATACCATCACCCTGACGCGCGGACAGAATCAGCCCAAAGAGAGCGCCACTATCAATAACACCCTTGATATTACAAAGGTGTTGAAAGATAATACCATTGACTACACCAACAGCAAACAACTGGTGCTGCAATATGACGCCCCCGGCGCGGGCGGCGCGTGGTTAAATATGCTGGCCGGGCTGCTGCCATTCCTTTTCATTGGTGGGCTGCTCATTTTTATGATGCGGCAGGCACAGGGAAGCAACAACCAGGCGCTCTCATTTGGCAAGAGCCGCGCGCGTATGTTTACGGGCAATAAGTCTACCGTGACCTTCACGGACGTGGCCGGCGTCGAGGAAGCCAAACAGGAGCTACAGGAAATTGTTGAATTTCTGAAGTTCCCCGATAAGTTCGCGGCCCTGGGAGCGCGCATCCCTAAAGGGCTGCTGCTGGTAGGCCCTCCCGGCACAGGCAAAACCCTCATTTCGCGCGCCGTCGCGGGAGAAGCTGGCGTGCCTTTCTTCAGCATCAGCGGCTCCGAATTTGTCGAAATGTTTGTCGGCGTGGGAGCCAGCCGCGTGCGTGACTTATTCGACCAGGCGAAAAAGAACAGCCCCTGTATCGTGTTTGTGGATGAAATCGATGCCGTAGGCCGGCAGCGCGGCGCGGGCCTCGGCGGTTCGCACGACGAGCGCGAGCAGACGCTCAACCAGATACTGGTTGAAATGGATGGCTTTGATACCAACACCAACGTGATTGTCATCGCCGCCACCAATCGCCCCGATGTGCTCGATCCCGCCCTGCTGCGCCCCGGACGCTTCGACCGCCAGGTCGTGCTTGATCGTCCCGACATTCGCGGCAGAATCGCTATTCTCCAGGTACACGCCAAAGGCAAGCCCTTTGAAACCAGCATCTTGCTGGATGTACTTGCCAAACAGACCCCCGGCTTTTCAGGCGCGGACCTCGCCAACCTGCTCAACGAGGCCGCGATTCTGGCGGCGCGGCGCAACAAACGCAAAATTGGCATGAGCGAACTGGAAGAGGCCATCGACCGCGTGGTTGCCGGTCCCGCCCGCAAGAGCCGCATCATCAGCGAGCGCGAGAAGGCCATTACCGCCTATCACGAGGTCGGACACGCTTTGGTGGCGCGTATGCTGCCCAATACCGACCCGGTGCATAAAGTCTCGATTGTGGCACGCGGCCAGGCTGGCGGCTTCACCATGCTCTTGCCAACCGAAGATCGCTACCTGTGGAGCAAACCGCAGTTCGAGGATATACTGGCCTACGCGCTGGGAGGTCACGTAGCCGAATTGATTATCTTCGGCGAAGTCACAACGGGCGCGTCGAACGACATCGAGCGCGTCACCAAGGTTGCGCGTTCCATGGTGACGGAGTATGGCATGAGCAGCCGCATCGGCCCTATGGCGCTGGGCCATAAAGATGAACTGGTTTTTCTGGGCCGTGATTTTGGCGAGCAGCGCAACTACAGCGAACAAACGGCGCGTGAAATCGATGAAGAGATCCGGCGCTTCATCCAGGACGCCTTCGACAAAGCCTATAACGTCTTGCTCCAGAATAAGACGCGCCTGATAATGATTAGCGAACGCCTGATACAAGAGGAAACGCTGGAAGGCCCGTTGTTTGAATCGCTCTTTAACCAGCCCATCGACAACGACCAGTACGAATCCCCTTCGGTGCTGGCCGGTATGCCATATCTGAAGCCATCAACCAATGGCGACCAGCCGCTCGTAACCGATAATGGCTCCGCCTACCTGCTGCCGCCACAATTACAGCCGCCATATATCCAGGGCGAATCGAGCGAATAAATTGTTTCCATCGTCTTGAAAAGAAGACCAGAACAGGGTAAAGTACCCCGTGTTACGTGTAACAGGGAGAAGCAGAAATGTCTCAATCAACCACACAGTATACGCAGGATGCTTTCAAGGGGCCATACGCGGCACGTATCCCGGAATTCACTGAAGCTGGACGCCGCGCCGCTCTCACCCCGGCCAGCAGCGACAGTGAAAGAATAGCGGTCGTGCTGGTAGATTACCAGCACGATTTCGTCGATCCATCCGGTACGCTTTACGTGCCTGGTTCACAGGCAGATGTAGCGCGTTTCCTCTCCTGGTTCTACGCCAACGCGCCCGGCATCACCACCATCTACGCCTCGCTCGATACACATATCCCTTTTCAAATTTTTTATGGCTCCTGGTGGATCAATCCCCAGACCCACGAACACCCACAGCCATTTACTGTTATTACTGGACAGGACGTTGACAATGGCACCTGGATTCCCCTGCTCGAACCAACATGGTCGATGTACTATGTTCACGAACTACAACAAAAGGCCAGAAAAGACTTGATGATCTGGCCCTACC
>DAHVFL010000327.1 GCA_027316975.1 Chloroflexota bacterium
TCTGCACGCTCTGCACGTGGGGATGGGCGATGGCTCTCACAGCCTCGTCCACGCGCTCCACGCTCACGCCATAGAAGCGGATCTTGCCCTGCTGCGTGAGGTCGTCCAGAATGCCGAAGACTTCCGGCATGTCGTAGACTTCGGAGGGCGGGCAGTGCAGTTGCAGCAGGTCGAGCGCGTCGGTTTGCAGGTTGAGCAGGCTGCGCTCAACGAAGCTGGTCAGGTTCTGGCGGTTGTAGCCACCGGCAACGTGGGGGTTGAGCCGCCGGCCCGCTTTCGTTGCCACGATAAGTTGTTCGCTGCGCAATTTGCGCGTCTGGGCGATCAGTTGTTCCGAGCGGCCATCGCCGTAGACATCGGCGGTGTCAATGAAGTTGACGCCCAGGTCTATGGCGCGATGCAACGCTGCCAGCGAGGTGGTGTCATCGGTGTTGCCCCAGGCATCGCCGCCGATGCCCCACGCTCCGAAGCCAATCTCCGAGATGTTCCAGCCGGTTCTGCCCAATGGACGATATTCCATAGTTTCTAAGCTCTCCCTTTTTATTTTATACACGGATGGTGTGGTGATGTTGGTTTCTTTGGTGATAGTGTATAGCAAATGAGGTAGATTATGCAAAGGTGACAAAAACCAGGGCGGTGACAAGCCCCAGAGGCGTTCACATAAACACGGCTGTCATTCTGAGCGCAGCGAAGAATCTCTCGCGGGTCAGAGCGCTGATTCTTCGCTGCGCTCAGAATGACAGCAGGCGAGTGGTGATCGGGAAAAATCATCAGAGGCTTTCTGTGCGCGATTGTGTAGGGGCGGGAGAGGTTGGGAAGGGTGGAAGGGGCGCTTGCGCCGCCCTCGTGCCTGCTCCTGGCGAGGCCCGCGTGCGCGATGAGGTGGTGGGGGCGCTTGCGCCGCCCTCGTGCCTGCCGGTCTGGTACAAAGTAGGGGGCCAAATCGGGCTATAGCGCGTTCATTTATACAGGATGATATGCGGCCTGTGCTATGATGAAGCGCAGGAAACACATGCAAAACTAGCAGAGGAAGAGTCACATATGCAAATGCTTTCCGGTCGGAGATCGAATGGTTTGAGTCCGCAGTCGCGCAGGATAGCCACCTTCGCTATCGTTCTTTTTGCCCTGTCGGGACTCATCAGCGGCTTCGCGGTGGGAGCCTTTGTGCGCCCGAAAGTTGGGGGAACTGGCAACAACAATGGCGTCGGCATCACGCGCATTGTGCAACAGACGAAGACCGCGACGCCAGTTGCAACGATTCAACCTGTACAGATTCCAATTCCAACGATAGACCGCGTTGAGTCTCCTAACGTACCGAATGGAACTAACTATACTTTAACTGCTCATCTCAAAAATATCCTGGGTAGAGATGGGCAACCTATTCATGCGGATAATCTAACATGCAAGTTGTGGCTCATCGCGCGTGTACCAAGAGATCAAAAAGTGTACATCCCACTGGATATTCTCAGCAACGTAGCGACTATCAGCAATCCATTTACCTCGCAAGCAAAAGATCAGAATGGAAATCTATTGCCAGATGTGACCTATCCTGAGATTGAACAGAGTTTAGCTTTCAATAATCCCACCCCGCAGACTCAACCTTGCAGGACAGACGGCGAAGTGACATGGCGCTATCAAATATCTCAATCAGCAACTCCGGGCAAGTACACACTTGTAGTGCTTTATGATTGGAGCGGCAAACATTACAATTGGTATTGGGTAGATATTACGATCAGCCAGGCTAACTCAAATTAGTGGGTCATCTGGCAATTGAGTCGCCTTTGATTTAGCGCTCGTTGAGCCTGGCGAGCTGCTTCTAAAGAGTGAATTAATTGCCGGAAGACCTGTGAGTGCCAACTTTTAGGAAGCAAGAGCTACGGCACTACCATCTGAACCTGTACCATAAATACCCATGGTGCCAAAAACGGGCTCTTGATAGTCGCCATCATATATTGTTAATGAGTAGATAGGAGGCGATGGAGGAGGACCGAGACCGACTGAATTAAAGTGTAGACGAACAGTACCAATAAACACCACAAATACGAAGGCACCTTCTAAATTGGTCGATTCTTGTAAGTACCATACATCGCAATTATAATTATAATATAATATGAGAGTTCCACGAGAAGAGTCACTTGCTACATTTGTACTCCCAGCAGTACAACTACCTTTACTTGATTGATATTGGGTGGGATTCTTGTTGTCGCATCCCAAGCCACGATTGCAAGAACTCAAATTAGGAATGTGATGGATTGCACTACTAGCTTGAGCAGTGCGGATGAGGGAGATGTTCAGAAGGGTACCAAATACAAGGGTTAATATCAGCATTACAGGAACAACTATTAAAACTATCAGGCGTACTTTACTGCTCATGTTCGCTTTCCTTTCTAATCGTAGACATTCTACAGCCTCTTTTGAAGCACAGAGATGGCTGGGAATACTAAAAAAACGAAGGTAGCGAGACGCAATAAGGAGAGAGCTATGAGATATCCTTCAGAACAAAACAGTTTCTAAGGGACCTTACAGCAATAGGCGAATTTGACACTAAAAACTTTATGGCGTACACAAAGTGTATCTTAAAAACTCATGTTTTGTCAAGCTTTTTCAGCCTGGATTATTTCAACTCATCCCCTTCAAAATCCCGCGCACCAGCATGGCGAAGCGCACCCGCGCAGCCTCCGCCGTTGAAAGCACCCCGGCGTGGGTGACTTTTTCGGTGTCGTCGCCGGTAGCAGTGTTGGTAATCAGGCTGAGACCAAGCACGCGCATTCCCATGTGGCGGGCCACGACCACTTCCGGCGCGGTAGACATGCCTACGGCGTCGGCTCCCATAGCGCGCAGGAATTTGAGTTCCGCACTCGTCTCGTAGCCTGGCCCGCTCACCATGACATAGACTCCTTCATGCAACGTGGTACCCGTATCTTGCGCGGCGACTTCGCGCGCAAATTGACGCAGTTCGGCGTCGTAGGCGTGGGCCAGCGCGGGGAAGCGTTCGCCGAAACGGTCGTCGTTTGGCCCCATGAGAGGATTCGCCCCTGCCATGCCGGGCAGGTTGATATGATCGCGGATCAGCATAAAATCACCCGGACGATACGCGGGGTTCAGTCCACCAGCGGCGTTGGTGACGATCAGGGTGCGCGCACCCAGCGCGTGCATGACACGCACAGGCAGCGTCAGGGCTTGCAGGGAATAGCCCTCGTAGAAGTGAAAGCGGCCCTGCATCATCACTACAGGCACTCCTTCCAGTGAGCCGAGCAGCAGACGACCAGCGTGACCATGCACGGTTGAACGCTGGAAGTGGGGGATTTCCGCGTATGGAATAGCCGTGGCATCCTGCACGTCGTTTGCCAGGTCGCCCAGACCTGAACCGAGGATGATACCGATGGCGGGTTGCAAATCGCTATGAGCGCGGATGGCGGCTGCCGCTTCTGTCACCTGGTCGTAAAGCGTCATGGTTGTCTCCTACACTATTATACCGTTGTTTTGGCGGTTTCGCGGGCAAGCTGGCTGTAGACCTGGGTGGTGGCGATGTGGGCGTGTCCCAGTAGTTCTTGCACGGAGCGCAGTTCCATGCCGTTTTGCAGCATCAGGATGGCGAACGAGTGACGCAGCATATGCGGGGTGATGCCCTGGATGTTGACCTGTCGCGCATAGCCTTTGATGATGAGCCAGAAGCCCTGGCGTGTCAGTCGCTCACCGTGATGGTTTACGAAAAGGGCCTGCTCGCCGGGATGGTGTTGGATGAGGCGCTGGCGCGGTCCCTGGAGATAGTTTTTGATCTGATCCAGCGCGAGGGATGAGAGTGGCAGCACGCGTTCGCGTTTGTTTTTGCCGTTGCGTCCCGCGCACACAACGGTGGCCTGGGCGAGATCGACATGCTCCAGGTTGAGGGCGACCAGTTCGCTGACGCGCATCCCGGTGGCGTAGAGCAGGTGTAGCATAGCCATGTCGCGAATGCCGGCGGGCGAATCGAGGGCAACCTGGCGGAAGAGGTTGGCTACCTGTTCCTGACTCAAGATTTGCGGCGGCTCTTTCTGGATGCGCGGCGCGTTCAAACCTTCGATGATGTCAACGGAGATACTGCCGCGAGCGCGCAGGTAGCGAAAATACGTTTTCAAAGAGGCCAGTTTGCGCGCAATGGTGGTTGGGCGATAGGCTTGCTCGTCATGCATTTCCAACAGGTAGCTGGCGATATGCGCGCGCGTCACGTACTGCCAGCTTTCGATGCCCTGGCGCGTAAAATAAGCGCACGCCTGGTTGAGATCGTTACGATAGGCCACAATGGTGTTCGCATTGGTCTCCGCACGTCCCTGGTCCTTCGTGGAAAGCGACGCAATATACTCATCAATACCTTCTTGTAACATCAAGCACTTCCAAATATCTACAAATATTCATAGGAGGAACAAAAGCTTGTATTCCTGCCGGGTCACTCGATACCTTTGGCTACCTGGCTATGACTTCGCTATTATAATGATTGCGCATTCAAGATACAAGCTAAAGCGACAAAAGTAGGAAGTACGGGCTTTCTTCAAACGTGCTATAATGCACATCAATGGGTGCTTTTGAGAGAACCCTGATGCCTCGCATGATTACACGCGGATGTCGTTTTGTGATGAGTGATGTCCGCGCAAAAATAAGGAGAAATTGGACACAATGAGTAAGTTGATTGAGATGTTCGCGCAGGCCCGGCGGGCGCAGAGTGGAGGCGGTATTGGTTTCATTGGCAAGAACCGGCCAGCCGCCAAACCGCGCGCGGCGGCTGTCGTTGTGAGCTTTGCGATACCTGATACGGCATGCGCTGAAGCGGCCATCAAGGCTGGCGCGGATGGTCTGCTTTTTGACTGGGATGGCGAGAAGACATCGCTCGAAGCGGTGCGGAAGGCCGTAGATACGGCGCAGACCGGTGAAGAAAAAGTTTTGTGCGGCTTGCGTATTACGGGTGGCTGGGATGAGATCGAGCGCGAAACGTTTGAGCATTTGAAAGAGTTGCGCGTGGGCTATGTCATTTTGCCGATGCACGCCCCGGCCCGCTTGCTGGCTTTGCAGGTTAAGGACCTGGAACTGGTCGTCGCGGTGCTCATGCAAGAAGGGGAGATGTATCCCATTTTCATGCGCAACCTGACGGCCTTCGAGGGCCTCGCGGCGGTGAGCCTGGACTTCCATTTACAGGGAACGATTAGCAGCCTGTCAATCGAAGATGTGCTGCGCTATCGCGCGGTGCGCGATGCCGTGCGTTTCCCCGCTATGCTCAACGTGGATAGCGACATCAGCGAGGCAGACGCTTATACGCTATTGACGCTGGGTGTGCAGGCCATGATTATTACGGCGGATAAATCGAACGAGAAGATCAAGCAGCATGTGCGGCAGATGCGTATCCTGCTGGAGCAGGTGTTTCACGAGGATAAGGATAGCAAAGAGAGCTTTGGCCTGACTCCGTCAGGACGGACGTAAACTAAAGAGAACGATTAGAAAACCAGTAGGCGCGTCCCTACTCGCTGGCGAGGGCAGTTGAGAGGACGCGGACACCCGCAAGGGGCGTCCCTACTGGCTGGCGAGGGCAGTTGGGAG
>DAHVFL010000328.1 GCA_027316975.1 Chloroflexota bacterium
GGTGAATGGTCTAAACCACCACAACGGCTGGATGTCTGGAGCGCCTGTGTCTCTTTTCGATGACCCCGTTCGCGTCAAAATGCCGACCAGCTTTATTGTGCGTGCGTCCTGTGGCGCCTCTCACCGCGTCACCATTGAATAAGAAAGGGGTGAACGCAGATGGCCTGGACGAGGGCAAGCCTCGCCCCTTTCCCTTTACGGGATAGATAGGCCACTTCGTATTCGTAGCAGGATAGAGGCGAGGCTTGCTCTCGTCCGCGCATCTCATACTTTCGCGGTCTGTTTTTGTTGAGTCAACGGCTTTTATTCATGCGTGAACCGCATTGTACCGTTGTCAGGTTGTCCTTTTGTCATTTTAGGCACACACTGGAAGCAAGATGCTTCTTACTGTGAGTAGATCATCGAATGATTCGTTTTTCCAACGTTAGGAGGTAAAACGTGACTCCCAATCTCGCATCTTTACCGCGTCGCAATCGCCTGGTTGTAGTGTCCTCCCTGCTGCTCGTGCTGGCTATGTTGCTGGTCGCCTGTGGTGGCAGCGGCAGTGGCAACACCACACCCACAGCAACAACCTCTGCAAAGCCACTACGTATTCTCTCGTCGCCCGGGCAAACCAACCCTGACCTCTTTAACCCGTTCTTTAACACCAACCAGGGTGGGGACTATGGCGCGCAAGGTTTGCTCTATGAAGTGCTCTACTACACAAACCTGTATACTGGTCAGGCCTCGTCGTGGTTGGCCAGCACCTGTACTTACTCCACCGATCTGACGCAGTTGACATGCAAGCTGCGCACTGACGTGAAGTGGAATGACGGCCAGCCGTTGACGAGCGCGGATGCAAAGTTCACCTTTGATCTAATGAAGCAAAACCCGGCGCTTGACCAGGGCTCCTTATGGGCCACTATACTCAAGAGCGTTGATACACCCGATGGCAGCACCGTCGTATTCACACTTACGCGCGCCGATAGCACCGCGCTCTTCCGGGTTGCAGGCTCGGTTTTCATCGTGCCGCAGCATATCTGGTCAAAAATCAGCGGGGACCCTGCTAAGTTCGCCAATGACACAAACCCTGTCGGCACCGGCCCCTATCTCCTGAAGAGCTGGAATCCGCAGCTTATTACCTACACGGTCAATCCCAGGTACTGGGGTACAAAGCCGAAAGTTCAAACGATCCAGATCCCATCGATCAAAGACAACACGACCGCCATCACGGATATGATCAATGGACAGCTTGACTGGGCAGGCATCGGTTGGGACCCTACGAGCGATGCCGCGTTTACCGCTAAGGACCCGCAGCACAATCGCACATGGTTTGCTGCGAGTAACACCGTCATGCTCTACCTGAACCTGCGCAAGGCCCCGTTCAATAACCTCCTGGTGCGTAAAGCGATCAGCGCCGCGATAGACCGCAGTAAGTTGCCACAGGGTGTGGCTCAATACGCGGTGGCCGCCAATCCAACCGGCGTCATCATACCCAACTTTAATAGTTGGATCGCGTCGCAGTATCAAAACGGGTCCTTCGACGGCCAGACTAAGGTCGATAGCTACCTGACGCAGGCTGGCTTCAAGAAGGGCAGCGATGGCTTCTATCGCGATGCCGCTGGCAAACAACTCTCTTTGTCGATCGATGTTGTCAACGGGTGGAGCGACTGGGACCAGGATGTCAAATTCATCGTGGACGATCTGAACAAGGCTGGTATCAAGGCTTCGATGAATTCGCAAAGCGGTTACACACCGTACTACACCGCCATCTCGACTGGCGCGTATGATGCCGCTATCAGTTGGACCAACACCGGCCCCACGCCGTACTACGCCTACCTGGGACTGCTCCTCAGCGCCAATGCGTCTCCGCAGGTCGCCGTTGGCACCAACTTCGAGCGCTGGGATGCGACAACCAGCAAGGGATTTGCCACGCAGACTGATCAACTGCTCGCGCAATACCAGGCGACCACTGATCCCGCTGCCCAGATGCAAGCTATCCAGGGCATCGAGAATATAGTAGTGAATCAGTTGCCGGTTATCCCCTTGACCGTCAACGTCTACTGGGATGAATATAGCACGGCGCGCTTTACAGGGTGGCCGTCTGCTGCTAATCCCTATGACTCAGGCGCTCCTTATACCATGCCAGCCGAAGAGAACGTCATTCTTCATCTGACACCGGCCTAGAGCGACCAGGGCGGGGCTTGCTCTGCCAGGGCGGCGGCTCTGTCCCCGCCCTGGCTACTTTATACCTCGACTTCAAAGGAGATAGATCATGCGCTTCCTTTTGAGACGCACGGGCTTCTACCTGGTAGCGCTGTGGGCCTCGGTGACGTTCAATTTCATCATCCCACGCTTGATGCCAGGGAATCCAGCCTTAGCGTACCTGGCAAAAATCCATTCGCAAAATGTAACGACTGCGCAATACAATGCCATGTTGCAAGAATTTGGTGTGAACCCCAATGTATCCATCTTTAAGCAATACTTTGATTATATAGGGGCCTTACTGCATGGGCAGCTGGGCATCTCGGTCTCACAATTCCCTTCGCAGGTCTCCACTATCCTGGCACAGAGTTTACCCTGGACAATTGGCCTGGTGGGGGTCTCTCTCATTCTGAGTTTTCTCATCGGAACTCTTGTTGGTATGTTGATCGCCTGGAGGCGCGGCTCCTGGTACGATTCCTCTATCCCTCCAATCCTGACGTTTTTATCTGCTGTCCCGTATTTCTGGATGGCCCTGGCGCTGATTTACGTCTTTGCCGTAAATCTGAACTGGTTCCCAACCGATAGCGGCTATGATGTGTTCAATACGACTCCCGGCTGGACCTCCGATTTCATCACGAGCGTCATTGGCCATTCCATTCTCCCGGTCATGACGCTGGTGATTGGTTCGCTGGCAGGCTGGGTGTTGACCATGCGCAATACCATGATCACAACACTTTCTGAAGATTATGTCCTGATGGCGCAGGCCAAGGGGCTGTCTGAAAGACGGGTGATGTTTAATTACGCGGCCCGTAACGCGATTTTGCCCAGTATTACCAGCTTCTCTATCTCGTTGGGCCTGGTAGTTAGCGGTTCCTTGCTCACAGAAATCGTTTTCAACTATCCCGGAATCGGATTCGCCTTATATAGCGGCGTGCAGGGTGTCGATTACCCCCTGATTGAAGGAACTTTCCTGGTTATTGCTATCGCCGTGCTCAGCGCGAATTTCCTTTCTGAACTGGTTTACACGTTCCTTGATCCACGTGTGCGACAAGGGAGGAACTAAACAATGCAAGCGACAAATTTAACAGATCAGCACATCGATTCCTCCGCTATCCTGAGCAGGGCGAAGGGAAGCGGGAGCAGTATCCTGCGGGTCATAACCTCCAATGCTAAAATCTCTGTCGGTCTGGGAACCATCGCTTTTTTTATACTGGTAGCGCTGGCGGCGCCACTTCTGACGCGCTATGATCCCAATGCAACTATAGTGCGAGGCGCGCAGGCTCCATCGGCAGCACACATCTTTGGCACAACGGCTCTGGGCCAGGATATGTTCGCCCAGATCATTTATGGGGCGCGCGTCTCTCTGGTGATTGGCTTCGTCGCGGCAGCCGGCTCTACCGCGTTGCAGATTTTTTTCGGTCTGACCTCTGCCTACTTTGGCGGTATCATTGACGAGGTACTCTCCCTCATCATTAACGTTTTCCTGGTCTTGCCGGGCCTGCCGCTTGCCATTGTACTGGCTGCCCTGGCAAGCAGCGCTGACTCCGCTAATAAAAATGAGTTTGTGATCGCGCTGGTCTTACTCTTCACCTCCTGGAGCTATGGGGCGCGCGTCTTACGCGCGCAGACGCTTTCGTTGAAAGAGCGCGAGTTCGTAGCAGCCGCGCGCGCAACCGGTGAAACTCCCCTGCGCATCATCTTTGCGGAAATACTGCCCAATGAAGTAGCGCTGGTCGCCTCAACTTTTATCGGCACCTTTGTTTACGCTGTGGGCGCCGAGGTGGCCCTGGAGTTTCTTGGGCTTGGTGACACATCCCAGGCCAGCTGGGGAGTAATATTATACTGGGCACAGGGTAACCACGCGCTCATAACAGGCCAGTGGTGGGAATTCGTTCCGGCCGGGCTAAGTGTAGCTGTGCTCTGCGCCAGCCTGGCATTTATCAATTTCGGTATTGACGAACTGGCGAATCCCCGCCTGCGGGTCGAGCGCCCGCAGCGCAAGCGATTGTTGCCAGGCAAGAAAAAGGCGGTGGCGCAATGATGACTCCTTTTGTGGCCAGGGCGACCGCAAGGGTCGCCCCTACCATATACGAAAAGGCGGTGGCGCAATGATGACTCCTTTTGTGGCCGAACCATCTACAAGCGCCTCCACGCGGCGAAGTTCGGTGTTGCTGAGCGTCAAACACCTCAACGTGGATTACGAGACGAGCGGCCAACCTGTCCATGCCGTGCATGACGTGAGTTTTACGCTGCACCGCGGCCAGATACTTGGTCTGGCGGGAGAAAGCGGCAGCGGCAAATCGACGCTGGCCTACGCTATCACCCGGCTGCTTCGACCGCCTGCGGTGATTACGGGTGGCGAGATATTGTATTACCCGAAAGACGAAATGGCCGGTAGGGACGCGATGAATCGCGTCCAGGTCGATGCACAGGCAGATCAAGAGGCGGGGGCGGACGCGCGGGAGGCGGACGCGATAAATCGCGTCTCTACAGTTGATATTTTGCAGTTGTCCAAAAAGCAGTTGAGGGCTTTTCGCTGGCAGGAACTGGCGATTGTTTTTCAGAGCGCCATGAATGCTTTGAATCCGGTCATGCGCCTGGAAACGCAAATTACGGACGTGTTGGAGGCGCATGATCCATCGATGGGAGCGGAGGCGCGCCGCCAGCGCGCTCTCGAATTGTTGCGGCTGGTGGGCATCACGCCTGATCGCCTGCGCAGCTACGCGCATGAACTAAGTGGCGGTATGAGGCAGCGCGCCATCATCGCTATTGCCCTCGCGCTCAATCCAGAAATCATCATCATGGACGAGCCAACTACCGCTCTTGATGTGGTTGTGCAGCGAGATATCCTGGTGGAGTTGATGGCTCTGCGCGAGCATCTGAACTTCGCGGTCATCTTTATTACACATGATCTCTCCCTCCTGCTGGAGGTTGCCGACCAGGTTGCGATCATGTATGCCGGTCGGATTGTCGAGACGGCCTCGTGGCAGGAACTCTATCAACATCCGCGCCACCCGTATACGTATGGACTGCTGAACTCGTTCCCGTCACTGCATGGGCCAAAGCGCAGAATGAGCGGCATTGCAGGCTCGCCGCCCGATTTGCGCACTGTCCCACCCGGCTGCGCATTTCGCCCGCGTTGCCCGTTTGCCCTTGAAGAGTGCAGCGAGCGCATTCCGGCTCTGGCGGCCCCACAGGTAGCAGGAGTTCATATTGGCGCGCAGGGTCTGGAGCCGGACGAACAACCAACCAGAAATGCACCCTCGACGCGATCTCAGCACTACCAGGTGGCCTGTCACTTGTATAGCAGGGAATATGTAGCGACGCGATTTATCGCGTCCGCCGAGCAGGAGCAT
>DAHVFL010000329.1 GCA_027316975.1 Chloroflexota bacterium
CCGGTCCAACTGGTGGGGCGCGCGGGTGAACTGGCGGAACTGCGCCAGCGCTTGCGAGCAAGCGATAGTGTGGCGATGACCGCTTTGCATGGTCTGCCAGGCGTGGGAAAAACCACGCTTGCCATCGCGCTGGCGCGTGATGAAGAGATGCACGCGCACTTTCGAGATGGCATCCTGTGGGCAGGACTGGGACCAACGCCCGACGTATCCAGCATCTTGAGCCACTGGAGCCAGGCGCTTGGTATTGTGGCACCCGACATGGCAGGAGAGAGCGACCAGGAGGCATTGGCTTTGCAGGTGCGGCGCGCGATTGGGGCGAGGCGCATGTTACTGGTGATCGATGATGCATGGGAGCTGGAAGACGCGCTTCTGTTCAAAGTAGGCGGGCCACATTGCGCTCACCTTGTGACGACGCGCTTCCCCGGCATCGCCAGCGCATTCGCTCCAAACGCGACCAGCGTGATACGCGAATTGGACAAAGACGAGAGCATGGTCTTGCTGCGCATGCTGGCACCGCAGGTAGTGGAGCGCGAAACGCAGAGGGCGCAAGAACTCGCGGTGGCTGCGGGTGGATTGCCGCTCGCGCTGACCCTGCTGGGCAACTACCTGCGCCTGCAATCGTATAGCGGGCCAGCGCGTCGTGTCGATGCAGCCCTGGCGCGGTTGAACGATGCTGAAGAACGGCTGCATATTGGTGAGCCACGCGGCCCAACGGAACGCCATACTAGCCTGCGCAACGATATGCCGCTCTCGTTGTATTCGGTGATCGATGTGACCGTCCGGCAGCTTGCTCCACAGGAGAAGGCCGCTCTCAATGCGCTCTCCGTCTTCCCGCCCAAACCCAGTAACTTCTCTGAGGAGGCCGCGTTGTATGTTGCGGACTGCGACGTTGCTACGCTCGATACGCTCATGGATAGAGGGCTGCTAGAAAGCGCCGATGCCAGTCACTACACGCTGCACCAGACCATCGCTGACTACGCGCGCGCAGCCCTGCGAGAAGATACTGCTCCTTACGAGCGCCTGATCACCTACGCGACACAGCTTGTGGAGCAGCATAAAAAAGATTACGAGGTACTCGAACCGGAATACAATAGCATCATCGCCGCGCTCGAATCGGCATATGAATCTGGCAAGACAGCGCAATTGATGCGTTGCACCTATGGCTTCATTCCCTACCTGCGTTCGCGTGGCCTCTACGAACTGGCAGAGAAACAATTGCAGCGCGCCTACGAAGGCGCGACCAACCTGGGCGATGATGAGGGTAAATCGCACGCGCTACTCTACCTTGGTGAAATCGCGCAGAAGCGCGGCAACTACGAGCAGGCAAATGACTATCTTCAGGATGGATTGAGTATTGCTCGCAAGCTGGGAAACGCGGAACAAACTAGCGGCTTTTTGAAACTCCTTGGCTCAGTAGCTGTTGATAAAGGGGATTATAATCAAGCAGATGTATATTTGCAATCAGGTTTAGCGTTAGCTCGACAAATTGGTCATTCTGAACAAATGAGTACTTTGTATATGTATCTTGGGGTAACAGCAGGCGAGCAGGGAAATTATGTAAATGCCGAAGAATATTTTCAAGAAGGACTAATTTTAGCCCGTCAGATCGAAGACTCTGAACAAATGTGTGTTCTGCTGATGAATTTGGGCACAATAGAGGGCTTACAAGGAAATTATGCTAAAGCAGAAACATACTACCGGGAAGGGTTGTTGCAAGCTCGTCGTATTGGACATCTAGAACGCATAAGTAATTTACTTAGCAACCTGGGAGATACTGCAAGCGAGCAGGAAAACTATATCCAGGCAGAAAACTACTTCCAGGAAGGGTTAATACTAGCTCGCCAGATGGGGCATCGGGAATTGATTAGTCTGATACTTCTAAATATGGGAGTAACATTACGCAAGCAAGGTAAATATTCTCAGGCAGAAAACTACTTTCAAGAGGGTCTAATTTTGGCCCGTCAAATTGGTATTCCTCAAATTATTAGCAATGGATTATATGAATATGGCAACCTGTGTTATGAACAACATCGATTAGATGCAGCTATGTCTACGTTTCATGAGATACTTGTGATAAACCCTGAAGGAGAACAGGATTCAGTTGCTCTGGCATATTATGGAATGGCTCGCATAGCTAGTATCAAAGCTGATATAGAAGAGGCTCATAGATTAGGTGAATTAAGTGTGGTGATGCTGGAAACGATAGGCAACCGCAAAGCGAAAGAGGTGAGAAACTGGCTCGCTTCTATCCGTGATTAAGTATGCCAGGAAGTTCACGTACTAGACATTATCCTTTCATTACGCGAACTTCCTGGTGATGGTGAACAACTCATTTACCAAATCTGAGTATATTTGGTCCCGCTATCATATGCGTTTGGATTTGCGGTACGCCTGGCGTGATTGATGCGGCGTGGCTGCTGAGAAGGGGCGAAAACGCCAGGTAGGCGGCCACCATGAGTAGCGCGATCAGTGGCATGAGCCAGCGTAGTATACGTTTGAACATAGGTCTTCCTTCCTTTTTTCTTCAATGAGGGAGACCGCGACGGGTCCTCACCTCAACAATGCTCTGGGTGGAGGGCGACGCAAGCGTCCCCCTCCCTACGTCCTCGTCAACCCCCGCCCCTACAGTGTGTACGAGTATGGACGGACTGCGCAAAAGTCGAATCGCGGGACAGATGCAGGTTGTAGTCCCGTGGGTCTGCGCGCCAGCATGTCCTGTCCTGTGCGATGTGACAGGTGGCCTGCGTCAGGGCGGGCCAGTTTTCGTTCATTGTTTCGAGAGAGAGATGTATCGATACTTCCTGTTCCAGGAAAAGATAGTATAAGAACTCTGGGATTTTTTCAGGTTTGTGTCTTATACCAACCAAAAGGTACTATGGAGTTTTTACCAGTACTTTTTGTCTTTGTTGGCACAGAATGTTGAAGAAATGGCAAAAGTGATTATATTCCCCGCTAGAAGAGAGATGCATCTACTCCCACGCGGTAATTTCGATTTTGTCTGGTAAGTACCGTCTAATTATTGAGAGCGCAAACCATGCGAATGCATGTGAGCATCGAAAGCGAGGAACACTGTGGGTTGGCTTTTTAGCAAACACGAGACCTGCCCGATTGACGAGGATGATGCCATTTTGCTGGTGGACGCGGAAACGGAGAGCATTCCCTGTACCGACGCGGATGGCAATCCCCTTTACTATTGTTTTGAAGGTGAACATACCTTCTCGCTTGAAGCGGATGAGGATTGGGGAAGGAGCAAGAAGCGGCGATAAAAAAGGAATAAACAGGCAAACGCCAGCATAGCAAGCCATAGCTCGCTATGCTGGCGTTTGCCTGTTGTCTACTGCTTTGCAAAGAGGTGCCGGTGGAGGGACTCGAACCCTCAACCCCTCACGGGGACTTGTTTTTGAGACAAGCGCGTATACCATTCCGCCACGCCGGCTGATTACAGAGGGATAATATCACAGGTGTGAAGGCGCGTCAATAGGCTTTTTGGGCTGAACGGTAACATTGTATTGTTTCACGAAACAGATGGTGGAGAGGGTTTATTACGAGAGGGTATATTACAAGTGCGGAGGAATAGAACTATTGATATATGAAAATCCGATCTCTTGAGTGATTATGCAGTGTGTAGCACACATTCAGGCATGCTTCTTGCACTCTATTTCTGTGTTACATGTTATGCCCGAAGAGATGGATACCATGTTGTTTGCTCGTTGTGTAAGGGCCACTAACGTTAATTGTCCTCGTTGATTTCGGATGTCGATTGTTATTTATTGTCTGGTTTCGATGCCTGCCAGGGCATGGCAGGGGGAGTTAACGCATGAGAACTATTGACCAGGTCGATCGACAGGAACGCCTGGAGCGCGCTGTTGTCCGGCGCATAGCACATTTTCCCCACCGTTCAAAAGCGCTGTATCTTTTATTATTTGTGATGTTGATCTTTGGAGGATTTGCGCAACAAGCTTTCGCATCAGGGGTTGCGCCTAACGGGCCGGGCGCGTCGTCCGTCTGGACGCCCTCCAATTCTACTCTTCTTGGTACGGCGGCCAATACCACCAGCGATGTGTGGTTCAGCGGCTATAACGGCATTGTTGGCGAGGTTTTCTATCCGACTGCCGATACCCCCAATACTACTGATTTCCAGTTCTTGATTGGCGATAGCGGGCGTAGCTGGGTCGATGAAGAGAAGGTCGCCACTACTTCCTCGGTACAGTTGTATAATACCCGCTCGCTGGCATGGACGGTGACGAATACCGCCAGCAATGGCAGGTACCGTATTACCAGGACTATTTATACTGACCCTACCCGCAATTCGCTCATCCAGCAGGTGACTTTTGCCGCGTTGAGTGGCACGCTTTCAAATTACGTGTTGTACACGCTGTATAATCCCTCTATGCACAACGCGGGCAATACTAACAGCAGTTCCACGCAGACATATAACGGAACGACTATGCTGGTGACGACCGATTCGTCGGGCAATTATGCCAGCGCGCTGGCTGCCTCGATTCCGTATGTGTCAGGTATGACCAGTTCTGGTTTTGTGGGTGCCAATGATGGCTGGACGGACTTGAAGGGTTCAAGCAATTGTGGCAGTGGAAGCTGTCCCGATTATACCATGAACTACACGTATAGCTCTGCCAACAATGGCAATACGGCGCAGACGGGCGAGCTTGATCTGTCCAATGGTGGTAGGATAAATACGCAAACGGCGACCAGTATTTCCTTTAACCTGGTTTTGTCGTTCGGGCAAACCAACGGCGGTACATCGTCCACTAGCAGCGCGGAGCAAACCCTGGCGGGTACGCTGGGCGACAACTTCTCCACCATGCTGGGTACCTATGTTTCGCAGTGGAATAGTTTCGATAACAGCCTGAACACGCCCCCGGCGGTTGGTGGAAATTCCACCATTCAACAGGCGCGCCAGCAGGAATACTACCTGGCTGCCAATGTACTCAAGGCCTCGCAGGATAAGCAGACGGGCGCGTTTGTGGCGGGGCTGGGTACGCCCTGGGGGGCCAGTAATGGGGATGGAGATAATGGCTATCACCTGGTGTGGGAACGCGATATGTACGAGTTCTCCAGCGCGTTGATCGTAGCTGGCGATACCGCCGATCCTAAACGCGCCCTGTTGTGGGCCTTCAATTCGCAGCAGCAGTCCGATGGGCATTTCCCACAAAACAGTTACGTCAATGGCACGCCTTTCTGGACAGGTATCCAGATGGATGAACAGGCTTTCCCCATCATACTTGCCTGGAAGCTGGGCGTGACCGATAGTACCAATTACCAGGATCATATCAAACCTGCCGCCAATTATATCCTCAACAATGGGCCGAAGACGGGCGAGGAACGCTGGGAGGAGAACGGCGGCTATAGCCCCTCGACCATCGCGGCGGAAATCGCCGGGCTGGTGGCAGCCGCCGATATCGCCCGCATCAATGGCGATACCGCCAGCCAGACGTTGTACAATACTGCCGCCGATTACTGGCAGGGCATGGTGCAGAACTGGA
>DAHVFL010000032.1 GCA_027316975.1 Chloroflexota bacterium
CTCGACCTCTAACGCGCGTATAGGGTACGGGCGACCCTCGCGGTCGCCCTGGCAAACCAGTACGGGCGACCCTCGCGGTCGCCCTGGCAAACCAGTACGGGCGGCCCTCGCGGTCGCCCTGGCAAACCCGGCAAACCCGGCACTACATACATACATCATCAGGAAGCAAGGAACGTATGCGAATTATTCTCTATCTCGGAAAAGGCGGCGTTGGCAAAACCACCATCTCCGCCGCCACTGCCGCGCGTTCCGCCGCGCTTGGCAAACGTACCCTGGTTGTCAGCACCGACCTCGCGCACAGCCTGGCCGACTGTCTCAATAGACCGCTTACCTCGGAGCCGCAGGAACTGGCGCGCAACCTCTGGGGGCAGGAGGTCAACGTGCTGGACGAAATGCGCCAGGGCTGGGGCAAATTGCAGGAAAAGATGAGCGAGCTGCTGCGCAAACGCGGGCTGAACTCGGTCATGGCGGAAGAACTGGCCCTCATCCCCGGCATGGACGAGATCGTCAGCCTGCTCAACATCTATCGCAACGCGCGCGATGGCGGCTTCGAGGTCGTCATCATCGATGCCGCGCCCACCGGCGAAACCGTGCGCCTGCTCAGTATGCCCGATACCTTCCAGTGGTACGCCAGCCGCATCTCCGGTATCAACTTCAAAAGTGCCACCCTCACCCTCGCTCGTCCCTTCATCAAAGCCTTCCTGCCATCCGGCGAAGTGCTGGAAGCCGTGCAGGTGTTGAGCGAGCGCGTCAAAGCATTGCGCGAAGTCCTCTCCAATCCCGACATCAGTTCCTACCGCCCGGTCGTCAACCCCGAACGCATGGTCATTAAAGAAGCCCTGCGCGCCGAAACCTACCTCGCCCTCTTCGGCTATCCCATCGACGGCGTAGTGTGCAATCGCGTCATCCAGCCCGGCAATTATCAGGACGCCTTCATGCAAGACCTGTTTCGCAACCAGGAGAAACTGCGCCTGCAAATCCACTCCACCTTCGCGCCGTTGCCCATCTGGGAAGCGCCCTACCTGTCGCATGAAATCACCGGCATCCCCCGGCTTGAGCAGCTAGCCCATACCATCTTCGGCGACCTCGATCCCACGCAGGTTTTCCATCGCGGCCCCATCCAGGAGATCATCCACCAGGGCGACACCTACATCTTGCGCCTGCCCCTGCCACATGTTGAAATGGACAAAGTACTCATGACCAAAAAAGGCGACGAGATGATCGTCGAAATCGGCAACTTCAAACGCGACATCACCCTGCCATCCGTGCTTGCCAACCAGGAAGCCAAACTGGCCCGTTTCGTCAACAAAGCCCTCGAAATCCACTTCACCGCCCCGGTTGAGGAAACCGAAAAATCAGCCTGATTAAAACCATTACAGGACATCAGCCAATCGGGCAGTAACGGCTCCCGTAGCAGGGTACGGGCGGGGCTTCACCGCTCTAGCAGCCCCCTGCCCTGGTTGTCCTCCACTGGTAGGTTTCTTGAAACGCGCCGGAAGAACCTGTCATCCTGAGCGCAGCGAAGGATCTGGCTCGCCGGACACGGAGATCCTTCGCTGCGCTCAGGATGACAGGCACTTTCTCCACATGTCTGGTAGACGGCCAGAAAGCTTGACACTACCACAGCATACCCTCTATAGTATGGAAACATCACTAAAACAATAGAACAAAGTATCGTGTAGAGTTATGTCAAATCAAATCGCATCACAACTGACGACCTTGATCGAACGAGCGCGCAAAGTGCTGCATTACGAGCAGCGCGGCAACCACCAGGATAAGGTCGTGACGGGTGGCCTGGAACTCTTCGTCGTCAACTGGGCCGAGGAAGCCAGCGCGGTCTGTAAAGACGGCGGCCTGAACCTCAAACCGATCTACCGCTTCACAGAACACCTGGAAGGCTACCGCCGGCAAGACCCCATGCAGCGAGCAGCCAGCCTGCGCGCCGCGCTCTCTATTTTGAACGAACTTGCCAGCGACGAACAGGCTCCGGCATCTCCTGTCACGCAAATTGAAAGTAAGCCAGCGCCACAGCCAGCAACGCCAGGGCAAACACCTCCCGCGCCGCCATCGAAAGTTGAACCCGGATTAACAGCGCCTCCCGTACAGCGCGAGACAGATCATCCCATTCACCTCGATGCAGGCATGACCAGCAACCATGCATCGCTGACCTTGCTCAGCGCGGACGTGACAGCCGTGCCGGGCGTGGGGCCATCGGTAGCGGCGAGATTGCGCAGCCTGGGCGTGCGCAGCGTGCGCGACCTGCTCTTTTATTTCCCGCGCCAGCATCGCGATTATAGCAAGCTCACCAAAATTGCTAACATCCCCTTTGGCGAGGTCACAACCACGCTGGGGATGATCTGGGAAGTAGAAACCACGCGCACAGGCGGCGGGCGCGTGCGCACCATCGCCACGATCTCTGACGATACCGGCAAGATACGCATCTCCTGGTTCAACCAGCCCTACTTGCAAAAGCAGTTGTCAGCCTCTAAAGGCGAATACCTGGTAGTCACAGGCGTCAAGCAGCGTTTCGGCAACAAGGTTGAATTTAACGTGCGTAGCCACGAACTGCCAGAAAAAGGCGACTTGCTGAACACGGGACGACTGGTACCCACCTATCCACTCACCGAGGGCCTGCACGCGAAAGCGCTGCGCCGTTACATCAAGTGGACGGTTGACCACTACGCCGCCATGATACCCGACTACCTTCCTTCCACCATTCGCCTGGCGGGTAAGCTGCTGGCGCTGCCCGATGCCGTCTCACACATCCATTACCCCGAAAACGAAGACATGCTCAAAGCCGCGCGCCGCCGCCTGGGCTTCGACGAACTCTTTCTCATTCACCTGGGTATGCAAGAGCGGCGCACGCGCTGGCAGCGCGAAGCCCCGGAGGGCAATGCCTTTCACCTTGACTATAAGAAAATTTTCATCGATACCTCTGATATTCCAGATAAGGCTCTCCCGGACGAGGAGCAGAAAAGCGACTTCAGCCAGCCTGGAGCCACCCTCTGGTCGAACATCGCCACAGACGAACCCTTCGAGGCAACCTTGCCATTCCGCTTCACCAATGCGCAGCGGCGCGTGATAATCGAAATATTCGGCGACCTGGCGCGCAGCCAGCCCATGTCGCGCCTGTTGCAGGGTGATGTCGGGGCCGGCAAAACGGCGGTCGCCGCCGCCACACTCCTGCTAGCTGCCCTCAACGGCTATCAGGGTGCCATCATGGCCCCCACCGAACTGCTGGCCGAGCAACACGCTCGCAGCATCGGCGACATGCTGGAGCCATTCGGCATTCGCACCGTCCTCATGACCGGCAGCCTGCGAGCGCGCGAACGCTCGATGGACCGCGCCGCCATCGAAACAGGCCAGGCCATGGTCGCCATAGGCACCCACGCGCTGATCCAGGAAGACGTGAACTTCCGCTCGTTAGGGCTGGTAATCGTAGACGAACAACACCGTTTCGGCGTAGAGCAGCGCGACGCCCTGCGACAAAAGGGCTATCACCCGCACATGCTGGTCATGACCGCCACGCCCATCCCGCGCACGCTCTCCCTCACCGTCTACGGCGACCTGGACGTGTCCGTAATCGACCAGTTGCCGCCGGGCCGCCAGAAGATCATCACGCGCTGGCGCGCCGGTGCGCGGCGGGACGAAGCCTACAGGCTGATCGAGCAGGAGGTAGAGGCAGGCAGACAGGCTTTCATCATCTGCCCGTTGATCGAGGAGTCCGAAACGCTATCCGTTAAAGCGGCGACGGCGGAATATGAGCGCTTGAGCCGCGACGTTTTTCCCACTGTGCGCCTGGGTCTGCTACACGGTGGCATGAAGGCGGCTGACAAAGATGCCTGTATGCGGCGTTTCCGCGATGGCGAGATAGATATACTGGTCGCCACCTCCGTCATCGAAGTTGGCATCGACATCCCCAACGCAACGGTCATGGTCATCGAAGACGCCGACCGCTTCGGCCTCTCACAGCTGCACCAGTTTCGCGGGCGCGTCGGACGCGGCAAACATCAATCCTACTGTTACGTACTCAGCGCGGATGCCGGCATCCAGGCCCAGGAACGTCTCGACATCTTCCAGGCCACCGACGACGGCTTCCGCCTGGCCGAGGCCGATCTGAAATTGCGCGGCCCCGGCGACTTCTTCGGCGTGCGCCAGAGCGGCGTCCCCGCCCTACACATCGCCGATTTGAGCGATACCCCCTTAATCGAACTCTCCCGCTCGCTCGCCACCCGCCTCTGGGAAAGCGACCCCTATCTAAAAAAACCGGAACACCGCGCCCTGCGCGAGAAAATGCACCTCTTCTGGCAAGACATGATAGCCCACTAACAGACCTCACCCTGCTATGGCACCAAAACGATAATCATTGTATGATACTATCGTAGTTTAAAAATGGCGGTTACCAGGACTACCCCGTCATCCGTACAGGGTACGGGCGACCCTCGCGGTCGCCCTGGTAATCTCACCTGTATAACATGACGTTTGTCAGAGCCGCCCGCGTCTTCCGTACAGGGTACGGGCGTGGGCTTGTCCCCGCCCTGGGAGGTGTTTTAGGAAAGGGCCAGCGAGTAGGAGGTGTCATCCTGAGCGCAGCGAAGGATCTGCGTGCTGCCGGCGAGAGATCCTTCTCTGCGCTCAGGATGACAGGCTCTTCCGGCGCATTTCAAAAAACCTCCCAGTGAAAGGCCCTGGGAGGAGGGGCGACCCTCGCGGTCGCCCTGGCTAAAATATCAGGAGGTATTTCGTTCATGGCACGTATCGCGATAATGGTACTGCGGGTCGCAGTGCTGTTCAATCTCATCACAGGCATCATATTCTGGACAGGCAATGCAGCCCCCTTGCAAGTTGTTCACATCTTACTTGGTATCATTGCTGTACTCTCGCTCTGGACGCTGGGCATCTTGCAGGGAATGCGCGGCGGCAGCTTCGGTCTTGCCCTGGCAACCTTTGTCGTCGGTTTCTTACTGGCCCTGGTCGGCCTCTTCCAGAAAAACTGGCTGCCAGAACCCAACGCGAACCATTGGATCATCCAGGTGATTCACCTGGTGCTGGGTCTCGCGGCCATTGGATTAGGAGAAAGGGTGGCGGGACTCTACCGCCGGTTGACGGCGAAATCAGCGTCAGCGTAGTCGAAGACATGCCTGCATGAAACTATTGCCGAATGCCCGCTTCTATGTCCAGGTGCAGACCAGGTGGACGCTACCCACGACGACAACTCCCTTTCATGCAGCCAGTTCACTCCCAACACCATCCTCGACGATAACGGCCCCTGGCTCTTTGGCGTCACCGGCCCCGGCTCGCTCGCCCAAACGCACGTGTATGTGCGGGTGTAGCCGGATACCTGCCACCCCGTCGTAGGGACGCGATTTATCGCGTCCTGTGCATCCTTGCCGGCTGGCTTGCATCCTTGCCACCCCGTCGTAGGGACGCGATTTATCGCGTCCTGTGCATCGCGTCCCTACAATGGCATAGAGTGATAAATGTTTATACCATATTTATAATGCTACCGATCTCGTTTATGCACCGTTTATGCTTTCTTGCGTACACTGTTCTTACAGGCACACGAAGAATTCAGAGAGACTCCTACTGGTACGCATGAGGCGGGGCCAGAGGATCAATCGAGAAAGGAGTTCGGTGAGCACAATCAAACCTATGACAAACTCATCAAACAATACACCATCGGCATATGAGCATGGGACACCTGCCATCGAATTGCAGAACGTCACCAAGCTGTTCCGCACGCCTTCAGGCGGGGCCTACACGGCATTGCAAAACCTCACCCTCAGCGTCGCGCCGGGCGAGTTCTGCGCGGTGGTCGGCCCAACCGGCTGCGGCAAATCAACCACCCTGAGCCTCATCGCCGGCCTGGAGCGACCGAGCGCGGGCGAGGTGCAGGTGATGGGCAAGCCCGTGCAGGGCATCGACCCGCGCATTGGCTACGTTTTTCAAACGGATGCTGTCTTCCCCTGGAAGAATGTGCTGCGCAACGTCACCACCGGCCCGCTGTTTCGCGGCCAGTCAAAGGCCGACGCGCTCAAGAGCGCGCGCGATTGGATTGCGCGCGTCGGCCTGGCCGGGTTCGAGGACCGTTACCCGCACCAGCTCTCCGGCGGTATGCGCAAGCGCGTAGCGCTGGCCCAGACCTTTATCAATGGGCCGCAGATTCTGCTGATGGACGAGCCGTTCAGCGCCCTCGATGTGCAGACGCGCACCATGATGGAAGACGAACTGCTCAATCTGTGGGCTTCCAGTTCGGCCTCCGTTGTCTTCGTCACCCACGACCTGGAGGAAGCTATCTCCCTGGCCGACCGGGTGTACGTAATCACAGCAGGGCCGGGTACCATCAAAGGTATTTATCACATCGACCTGCCGCGCCCTCGCCACGTCGCGGAAATCCGCTTCGAGCCGCGTTTCGTCCAGTTGTATCAAGAAATCTGGGAAGATCTTCGCAATGAGGTAGTGATTAGCTATGAACGTACTAAGCAAAAAGGCCGGTGAGCCACTCGCCACTTCTGAAAGCAAAGCAGTGCTATTGAATAGAGCTGATGCTCGCCGCAGGCGCGTGCTGATCTACACGCTGCGCGTCCTGTTACTGGTCGTAATCCTCGGCGGCTGGGAGCTTGGCACCCGTTACGGCGTCATTGACTCGTTCTTCTGGGGGCAGCCATCCGGTATCTGGGCGCAGATTGTCACGTGGGTGACGCAGGGGACAGCGCAAGGCCCGTTGTGGGAGCAAATCGCCGTCACCTTAGAAGAGACCGTGCTCGGCTTCTTGATCGGCGTGGTACTTGGGATCGTCTTTGGCGTGGTGCTGGGACGCAATCGGTTCCTGGCCGACATCCTGGGTCCCTACATCAAGGCACTCAACGCGATCCCGCGTGTCGTCCTTGGCCCCCTGTTCATCATCGGGCTGGGGTTCGAAATGCCATCCAAGGTGGCACTGGCGGTTGTGATGGTCTTCTTCATCGTGTTTTTCAACGCCTTTCAAGGCGTGCGCGAGGTGGACCGTAACCTGCTGGCGAACGCGCGTATCCTGGGAGCCAGCCAGCGACACATGACCACGCAGGTGATTCTCCCGTCCGCCCTGTCGTGGATCATTGCCAGCCTGCACACCAGCTTTAGCTTTGCGCTGGTCGGCGCGGTGGTCGGCGAGTTCCTGGGCGCGATTCAGGGCATTGGCTTGATGGTCCAGATCGCGAAGAATACCTTTAACGCCAACGGGGTCTTCGCGGCAATGGTGATCCTGGCAATCATTGCGTTGCTGATGGAGTTCCTCATCACCGCCCTGGAACGGCGCCTGCTTCACTGGCGGCCCACTACCGTCAGCGATGTGACGCTCTAGATTGTACGCGAAAAGGAGGAATTGACACAGAAGCGAAAGAGAAGCTACGGCGCTTGTCATTGTAGCAGCGGCAAGACCGCTCGACCAATGGAATTGGTTGGCGGTAAAACCCGGTCACATGTGTGATCGGTGGAGACAGGAGAGGAGAACACGCTTATGAAATCGTGGAGAAGGCCTGGCTGGATAGCCAGTATCTTGTTCGTTCTCATACTTAGCGGGTGCGGCAGTAGCAGTACCGGTACCAACGGTGGTAGCAGTAGCGCAAAAATAGCCCTCAAGATCATGGTCGGTGGCATCAACAAGCAGATCTATTTGCCCAACATGCTCACCAGGCAGCTGGGGTACTTCGATCAAGAGGGGCTCAATGTCACGCTGATCGATGAGTCATCAGGGCAGTCGGCTGAGGACGCGCTGCTCGCGAGCCAGGTGGACGCCGGTTCGGGGGCGTACAATAATACCATCAAGTTGCAGGCCGCCGGAAAGAAAACAGAGTGCGTCGTGCAACTGGGCATCGCGCCGGGCGAGGCCGAAATGGTTTCCACCAAAGAGGCAGGCCAGGTCCTCTCGGCTAAGGACCTGAAAGGCAAGAACCTGGGCGTCACCGAACTCGGCTCAGGAACATATACCCTGACGATCGCACTGCTGCGCAAGGCCGGGCTGACGCTGGAGCAGGCGCGCTACATACCCGTTGGCGCCGGTGATACCTTTATCGCGGCAATGCAGCAGGGACGCATCACCGCAGGCATGACCACCGAGCCGACCATCTCACGTCTCATATCGAGCGGTGTCGGAAAAGTCCTGATAGACCTGCGCACTCCGCAGTCAACTCAGGCTGCACTGGGTGGATCGTACCCCTTCATCTGCGTCTTTATGCGCAATGACTACGTCAACAGCAACAAAGCCACCGTGCAGAAGCTGGTGAACGCCTACGTGAAGACGCTGAAGTGGATGAGTACGCATACGGCGGAGCAGATCGCTGCCCTGATGCCGCCCGACTACTATGCCGGCAATAAAGCCCTCTACGTGACGGCGTTGCAAAACCAGCTCTCCATCTTCAGTCCAGATGGAAAGATGCCGGCGGGTGGCCCGGAGTCCGTTTTCAGCATCGAGCAACTGACCAATAAGAACGTGCAGGGCAAGCAGATCGATCTCAGCGTGACCTACACCAACGAGTTCGCAGACAAAGCGACCTGAGCCCCGTTACGGGTGCGTGCAAGGGCGTCAGGGCAACCTGTCCGATACTGGTGGGTTTGCAAGGGCGCCCTTTGCTGTTGCCATCGCCCTTCGCGATCCCTCTTCCGCCTGTCAATGCCTCACCGCGGCAAAACGATACCCTACCCCCGCTTCGGTGAGTAAGTAGCGTGGATTGGCGGGATCAGACTCAATCTTCTGGCGCAAACGGTTGATATACACGCGCAGGTACTCGGCCTCACCGCCGTACTCTGATCCCCAGATACTTTGCAGCAGCGAGCGATGCGTAAGCACCTTGCCGGCGTGCGTGACAAGCTGCGCGAGCACGGCAAATTCCGTTGGAGATAAGCGTACCTCTGCCCCACGCAGTCGCACAACGTGGCCCGCCACATCGATTTCCAGGTCTTCAAATCGCTTGATGTCGCCACTGACCTGCGGCTTCTCCCATTGCGTGCGGCGCAGCACGGCGCGCACGCGCGCCAGCAGTTCTTCCACCCCGAACGGCTTCGTCAGGTAATCGTCCGCGCCAAGATCGAGAGCCGCTACCTTGTCGCTTTCAGCATCCAGCGCGGTCAGCACGATGATGGGAATGGCAGAATGTTCGCGCACCCGCCGGCAGACTTCGAGACCGTCCATGCGCGGCATCATGATGTCAAGGATCAGCAGGTGGGGATGTTCCTGCTCCCACAGGGCCATCGCCTCCAGGCCGTTGCTGGCTTCCATCACCTCGAAGCCTCGCGCGCGCAGGTTCCGGCTCACGAAATCACGCAGCGCGATCTCGTCCTCTGCGAGCAGGATGCGCTTTGCCCTTGCCGTCATACAGCCCTCCTTTCCTGCGTTGTAGACTCCCTTACGGCTTCATTCCCTGCAAGTGTACCGTTCGTTGGCATTGCAACCGGCAGCGAAAACGAAATGGTCATGCCCTGCGGGCTGCTCTCCGCCCAGATTGCGCCCCCGTGCGCCTCGATGAAGGCTTTGCAGATAGTCAGTCCGAGGCCGGTGCCGCCGGAGTGCTTTTGTCGCCCTTGACGTGCGCGGTAAAAACGCTCGAAGATGTGCGGCAACTCGTTGGGAGGGATGCCGGGACCATTGTCCGAAACAGAGACGATCATCGCCTCGTCCTTCTTCCCGGCGCTGATACACACGTCGCCTTCTCCATATATCTGCGCGTTCGCAACCAGGTTGTGCAGCACAACCTCGATGCGTGCCCTGTCGATGTTGACCAGGGGCAGATCAGCGGGAAGGTGCCAGGATACCGCCATCCCCGTCTTGTTATGCTGCTCGATCACCCTGCTCACGAGTTCCTGCACGCTGGCAGGGCTGCGATTGAGCAGCAGCAGACCGGCCTCCTGGCGCGAGAGATCGAGCAGGTTGCTGACAAGCTGCGCCAGCCGGTCGGCTTCGCCGCTGATCGTCAGGAGGAAATGCCGTTGCTCCGCGCTCGACCAGGTCACGTCCTGCTGGAGCAGCGTCGAGGCGTGGCCTTTGATGGCTGCCAGTGGCGTGCGCAATTCGTGGCCGACGGCGGCCAGCAGCGTCGATTTGAACTCGTCGATCTCGCGCTCGCGTGTGACATCGCGCAGCAGCAATCCGCGCCCGATGGGTTGCCCTGACTCATCGCCCACGTCGAACAGGCGCAGGTGAATGGCGCGTCTCCGGTCGTCCCGCACGATTTCGACAACGACCTCCGTTGCCGCCATTGATGCGGCCAGCGCCAGGGCTTGCTCGCAATCTGTTGGGTCCACCGCCGCATCGAGCAGGACATCGTAGAGATCGCTGATGGGGCGGCGTTCCAATGCCTCGCCGGGAAGGCCGGCGATGGCGCTGGCTCCCGCGTTCGCATACAGCACCATCCCATCGGTTCCGGTCAGCACCAGCCCGTCGCTCATGCTGCCCATGATGGCTTCCAGCTTGTGTTGTTCCTCCGAAGCCTGCCGGTACAACCGCTCGTTCTCCTGCGCCACCTCGTGTAGCCGCTCATCGCTGCGCTCGTAGAGCACCGCGTGTTCCCAGGCGAGCGTGGCATAGTTGGCGAACGTCAGCAGCAAGTCGATTTCGTGCTGCTCGAAAAGATGGGGCGCTGTGCGATGCACCAGCAGAACCACGCTTCCCGCGTGCCGGCTGATGATGGGGATCGCCAGCACCGAGCGGAAGCCATCGTCATAGGAGAATGATGGCTGCTCAGGGCTGAGCAGTTTCTGCACCGGCTTGCCATCGCGCAGCGCCAGCACCGCCGACGAACTGACATTCTCAGGAGGCAGGGAGAGTCCCCGGTCGTAGCGTTCGCTATGGCCGTCGCTAACCAGCACGCGCAGCACGCCCTGCTCGTCCGGCAGCAACACCGCAGCAGCCTGCACGTCTACCAGCCGCCGCGCCTCGCGAATGATCTTTCCTACGACGGTATATGGGTCAAGTGACCTGACAACAGCGTTCGACGTTTCAAGCAGCGTGCGCAGCTCACCCAGTTTTTCCAGCCCATCGCGTTCAAGGCGCAGCAGCGAGCGCGCCAGGTCGCCGACCTCGTCGTCACGCGCCGCCACTACCGTCGCGTGCGCTGGAATGGATTCCTCCGAAGCAGGCAACGCCTGGTGTTCGATGGCGAGCGTATGCAGGGGACGGATAACCCGCATCAGCAGCATAAGCCAGAACAACAGGCCGCCGGTGGCAAAGAGCAAAGCGGCAGCTAACAGCCAGAGATGCAATTGATTGACGACAGCCAGAGCTTCGCTCGCAGGTCGCTGTACAATGACAGCCCAGCCAAAATTTGGGACGGACACAGAGCTGAATAGCCAGTCCTGACCATCAGGTCCGGCAGCGATGCGTGAAGTCGTGGGGCCGTTCAACGCCTGATCGGCGCCCGGCAACTCATTCACCACTGTCCAAAGAATCTTCTTGCGATCTGGTGTGGCGATTAGTTCGCCAGAGGCATCGATGACGCTAATCATGAGTTGCCTCCCCTGAAGCTGCTGCGCCTTGATGACATTCGCCAGCGGAATGCTCAGGGTATCGAGCGAGACATTAGCCGCGACGATGCCAATTGGCTCCTTACTAGATGGGGGGACACGCACAGAGTAGCCAATGATGACGCCCGCATTCGGCGTCGCCGCATTTACAGGTGCCCCGTGTGCCGGGGGGATGATGCCTACCTCAAAGACGGGGACGTATTTGTTGCGGGCCTGCTGGACAACGCCAGGTGGCGAGAATGCAGCCGGTAGAGTGGCCGGGCATGGCGAGCAGGAGAGGACGAAGCCGAACGGGTCGAGCCAGTAGACCTGGCCTACGTCGCTGCGGGCCGCCTGATAGGTTCTGAGGATGTTTCGTATCGCCTCAAGCGAGCCGGCCTTTTGAACGAGATTGCCGAGCTGGACAACCGATTGTTCAGCATCGCTCAATTGTATGCTGGTATGAAGCGCGATCTCCTGCGCCAGCGCCTGGTCCGATGCCTGGATATCTTTGCGCAGCCGCTGTTCGACCACGGCATTGACTCCCACACCTCCAATCAGCACGACGACGACAAAGAGCAGGTACACGCTTAGCAGTTGAAGCAGTAGAGACCGTCGCATAAAACGCAGCATATTACTACTCTCCAGTGAGTTCCTCCCGGCGGTCTGACTATGCAAAATACCCGATCTCCGGCGATCGCCGTACAGTCAGCCCTTGATGTCACAGATGCCGGGTAAACAGAAACACTCTAAGCGCATTATACCATGAGCGAGGCTCAACGCAATAAGCTTGCTGTGCATGGACAGACATTTGGAGATAAGACTTCCCGTGAAGGGATTTGAGAAGTACCCTGGCTGTCATCCTGAGCGCAGCGAAGGATCTCGCTTGCTGGACGCAGAGATCCTTCGCTGCGCTCAGGATGACAGCCCCTATCTCCAAATATCTGGTGCATGGAAGCAAGAGAGGTTCTTATTTCGCGCTTTTCGGGTACGCCAAAAAGCCCTGTGGCGCGCCTCCTGTCCCTTGACTTTCACTACGCCCTGCGCTACCATGACACCAGGAAGCAACGGGACAAAGTGAATGCCCCGCTTCTATGGTTTAATGGAACCATCTCATTGTGTATCCAGCGCTACATCGTTGTAGCACACTACCATGAAGGGGATAAACAAGCGTGAATGACCAGGAAAGGCGAGATCGCACCTCCCATGTCGCGGTCTATCCCGGCAGTTTTGACCCGCTCACCAACGGACATCTCGATATAGCGCGGCGGGCCGCCCGGCTCTACGATACATTGATTGTTGCCGTCTACGCCTTTCCCGCCAAAAACCTGCTCTTTTCGGTCGAGGAACGCCTGCAACTCTGGCAGGAAGTGATCGCCAACGAGCAGTTGCAAAATGTGCGCGTGGATACGTATAAGGGATTGACAGTTGACTACGCCCGTTCGGTGGGAGGGCAAACGCTCATCAAGGGGCTGCGCTCCTCCAAAGATTTCGAGGCCGAGTTTGAGCAGGGCTTGATGAATCGCAAACTCGCGCCTGAGATCGAAACTGTCTGCCTGTTCACCAACCTGGAACAATTATTTGTCAGTTCCTCCCTGCTCAAAGAGGTTCACCGCCTGGGAGGGGATATCGCCGATATGCTGCCCTCGCCGGTCATGAAAGCGTTGCAAAACAAATTTGGCTCGTAGCGCGTAGTAAGGCCATATGAGTTATCAACAAGTCGTTGAGAACGGAGTAGAGGCATGGATATTTTGTATCTCGTGGATCGCCTGGAAAATCTGATCGCCGGCAGTCGCAGGATGCCGTTATTCAATCAGATCATGCTCAAAGAAGCAGAAATCCTGAACATCATCGAGCAGATGCGCACCGCCATTCCCGACGAAATCAAGCAATCGCGGCGCATCATCCAGGACAAAGAGCGCATCCTGGCCCAGGCCCAGGCCGACGCCAGCGCCTTGCTTGCGCGCGCGCGCGAAGAATCGGAACGCGCCATGAATCGCGAGGGCCTCTTGCGGGCAGCAGAAGACCGCTCTAAAGACATGGTGCGCGCCGCGGAAGAGCAATCCGAGCAAATAAAAATCGAAGCGGACGCCTACGTCGCGGAAACATTACGCGCCCTACGCGAACATCTCTCCAGCATCGAAATGGAGGTCGGTCGCTCCATTCTCAGCATCCAAAAAGGACTGGCGAGCATGGGCCTGGAAACAGACAATGAGGACATAGAAGAGGAGCCAGACGCATCCTACCCCGATGACGAGATCGAAGAGATACAGGAGATACAAGAAGCGCCGCCAGCCGCTCATCCCAGACCGCGCCGCTCATCTCTGGCCGCCGACACCATGGGCGGCCCTATGTACACGCAAGACACACCCTCGCGCAGAGGCCAGTAAGATTACCAGGGCGGGGGCAGAGCCGCCGCCTTTCACTGGGAGGTTTTTTAGGAAAGGGGCAGGCGAGTGGGAGCTGTCATCCTGAGCGCAGCGAAGGATCTGCACGCTGCCGACGAGAGATCCTTCGCTGCGCTCAGGATGACAGGCGAGACCGGCGCGTTTCAAAAAAACCTCCCAGTGAAAGGCAAGCCCCGCCCGTACCCTGTACGCTCTACGTGGGTTACTTCGTAGTAGGGTACGGGCGGGGCTTGCCTCCGCCCTGGTAATAGCTCGTTCAGTTCGCTCGTATAAGGTCATCGCCACTTGACACGCATACGCAGGTCTTCTATAATGAGCAAGCGTCACAGGAAAGCATATCTTCTAGCGTTGCGCCACAACCTGCGCTATCTTATTTGCATGGACGTTTTATTCACACACTAGATGAAGGGTTGAAATAGCTGGCATGATTTATAACGTGGCGCAGTTGATGAAGGCTCCGGTTGGAACCTCGCAAGTCAACGATTTCCATGAAGACGATTTCCAGGCTGGTGACGATATTCAAGTGGTCGGCCCGCTCGATGGGCATGTGCGAATGCGCCGCACCAACCAGGGATTGCTGGTTGATGGCCGGGTAGACCTGACGTTACAGCTTGAATGCAACCGCTGCCTGAAAGTCTTCGAGCAGCCAATGCATATTCCATTTGAAGAACAATTTTATCCAACCGTTGATGTAGTAACCGGTTTGCCTCTGCCCCCCTTCGATGAGGAAGAGATTTTCCCCATCGACTCGCATCACGAACTGGACCTGACCGAAGCGATTCGTCAGAACGTGCTGACCGCGCTGCCCATGGTGACGCTTTGCCAGGAGGATTGCAAGGGGCTTTGTTCGCAATGTGGTCATGATCTCAATCTTGGCCCCTGCGAGTGCCAACCAGTAATCGACACGCGCCTGAGCGTCCTCGAAAAATTGTTGCAAAACGGTTCACAATCATAACATATCGTATAGGGTACGGGCGGGGCTTGCCCCCGCCCTGGCGAAAATTACAGTACGGGCGGGGCTTCGCCGCTCTTGCGGCTCCCCCGCCCTGGCGAAAATTACAGGGTACGGGCGGCGGCTCTGCCCCCGCCCTGGCAAAATTTAAAAAGGAGTTAATCATTATGGGAGCGCTTCCAAAGCAACGTACTTCCCATGCCCGCCAGGGTGAACGGCGGTCGCATCTTCACCTGACACTACCACAGTTGCGCCTGTGCCCGCAGTGCAAACAGCCCCGGCTCGCGCACCACGCCTGCCCCCACTGTGGCACCTATCGCGGACGTCAGGTCTTCTTTCCAAAAGCAAAGAAGAGCTAATTTAGAGGAAGGCGGGTATGCTCTACCTGCCTCCTTTTCAACAGAGTGAACACCTATGACGGCACATATCGCCTTTCTTTTCCCTGGACAGGGTAGCCAGGCGGTCGGAATGGGCGCCGGTATTTCCGAAGCATCTGAGGCAGCGCGCCGCGTTTTTGAAGCGGCTGACGAAGCGCTGGGTTTCTCACTGAGCACCCTCTGCTTCTCTGGCCCCGAAGATACCCTGCGCGAAACGATTAATGCCCAGCCTGCCATCGTTACCGTCAGTCTCGCCCTCCTGGCAGCCCTGCAAGAAGCTCTGTCTTCAACGCATTCTTCGTCCTGGTCTTCACCACTCACTCCCAGTTTCACCGCTGGTCACAGCGTTGGCGAATATGCCGCGCTGGTAGCAGCTGGCGCGCTGGACATGCGGGATGCCATCAAACTGGTACGCGAACGCGGGCGCTTGATGCATCACGAGGGAACCATGTGTCCCGGTGGCATGGCAGCCGTGATCGGCATGGACGAGCAACCATTGCAGGAAGTGTGTCGCGAAGTGAGCGCGCAGTCCAGTACCCATCCCAACACCAACGCGCACATGGGAATAGGGCAGGTGGCCGTCGCCAACTACAACGCGCCAGGTCAGATTGTCATCTCTGGCGAACAGTCAGCCCTGAACGCGGCTATGAATCTGGCAAAGGCGCGGGGTGCCAGAAGGGTCATCCCCCTGGCAGTCAGTGGCGCGTTCCATTCGCCCGTCATGCAGCCCGCCTCCGGTGGATTGGCCGGGGCTATCGCATCAGCAACAGTGCGTGACGCCGCCATCCCTGTAATTAGCAACATCACAGCCGCTCCACTCACACGAGCAGACGATATTCGCGAAGAAATGGCGCAACAAATAGCCTCGCCTGTACAGTGGATACGCACCATCAACTATCTTACGGGCACAGGCATCACCACTTTTATCGAAATCGGCCCCGGACAGGCTCTGACCGGCATGGTAAAACGAATTGCAAAAGGCGTAACTACCATCAACATCAGCAGCGCCGCCGACCTTGAAAATGCTGTCGTTGCCATTCGTGAAATAAATGCCGGAGATGAGGTATAATCGTTAGGAATATCTAACCGATTGTGATAGTATACTTGACAGGTACTTTGAAAAAAGCCTATCTTTGCTGTAGGACAATAGTGGTTCAGCATGAAGACAGCAACGCGGTTGAAAGAACAGGAACATAATGGTCATAGAATCGTCAGGCGTAATACGGGTAGCTCGCCAGGTTTTAGTCACCATCATTGTGAATGTGGCGTTGGAAACACCAGGCGTGATACGCATGGCTCAGGGCAGTGATCAGTGGGCGCGTTTCCTGGGACGGGAAATACCCCGGCAGGGCGTCGCGTTAACCATCAAAGACAATATCGTCTCCGCTGATCTGTATATTGTAGTAGCCTCTGGCGTTAATGTTGTTGAAGTAGGATCGCTCATTCAAGCAGAGGTAGCGTCAGCTATCGAAGAGATGGTGGGAATGCAGATGCGCGAAGTGAACATCTACATACAGGATGTCGCTTAATCGTCCAGGTGACGCGGTGTATCGCGTCATGACCATTGGAGACTAGCAAACATACGAGGATGGCATGCCAACTGGGATACGACGACAGGCAAGGATGATTGCCTTGCAGACACTCTATGAATACGATACGGCTCAACACTCGCCCGCTGAAGTTTTGCAGCGGCACGTTGAAGAGCGTCATCTTCAGCCGAAAGTATTCGAATACGCGAATGAACTCGTTATGGGTGTGTGCGCTCATCTGGCCGAGATCGATGCCCATATTCAGAGCGCGGCCAGCGAATGGCCCTTGAACCAGATGGCTCGCATCGACAAAAATATACTCAGGCTTGCAATTTACGAAATTCTGTTTAATAATACGGTACCAGCTAAGGCTGCTATTAACGAAGCGGTGGAACTTGCCAAATTATTCGGCAGCAATACCTCCAGCCGTTTTATCAATGGCGTCCTCGGTACGATATTTAACAGGGCGCAACTGACGCCCAATCCAATAGTTGAAAGCGAGGTGAAATAGTGGCTACTGTTTCCGAACGACTCAAGAAGATTATTGTCGACCAACTGGGTGTAGATGAAAGCGAGGTCGTACCCGGTGCATCTTTCGTTGAAGACCTCAACGCCGATTCGCTTGATCTGGTTGAGCTTATCATGTCCCTGGAAGAGGAATTCAAGCTCCAGATTTCCGATGAGGACGCTGAAAAGATCACAACCGTACAAGAGGCCGACGATTATATAGAAGAGCACCTGCGATAATTTTGCCACGGCTTGGGAACCTTTTATGTGCTTTCTGATACATTTTGATAACCGGACGCATTCAGCATTCGATTATCAAAATGTATCAGAAAGGCTTACACCTGAATATGAGAAGGATTGAGTGGATAACCAATCTGCTGCTCAGGCATTAGAAAAACTCATTCAAGAATACGGGAAACTCGTTTTTCACACGATTTACGGACTGACGGGCGACCGTGAAGAAAGCCAGGACCTCACCCAGGATACCTTTCTCCAGGCCCTAAAATCGATCGATGCCGCGCGCGCCAAAAGCGGCCTCCATTTTCATGCCAAAGCCTGGCTCATGCAAATCGCCCTCAACACCGTGCGTATGCAACGCCGCCGTGCCAGCCTTTTTCGTTTCATCCCCTTCTCGCGCATGGAAAAGCCGCGCAGCGAGGGCGGGCAAAGCAGTTCGAGCGC